>JASLOY010000655.1 GCA_030745255.1 Vicinamibacterales bacterium | reverse complement strand
AGAACTCCTTCTAGCGCCGCGTGGTCCGTCGCGATCCGAACCCGGATCGCTACGGCTGAATGACGAGGTCTTGCCAGATCGTGACCGACTTCTTGCCGTCCCGGTCGCCCGCGCTGCCGTCCCAGACGGCGAAAGACACCGTCGTCGCCGAGCCCGGTGAGAGCACCGCGGCGTCGGTCCCGCCCGGATTCATCGGCCGCGTGAACACCACCTCGTAGGACCCGATTTCATAATGCCCCAGCGCGGAGACGTCTTGATCGGTGAGCGGCCTGGCCCGAAGCGTTCCGAACCCGCCAGCCCTGAGATCCTCGGCCGCGCTGCGCCGGGTCGGATCTGACACGATGTTGCCCGCGCCCCATCCGGTCACGAAACGGGGATCGGATTCGAGCGTCAGGGCATGACGCATCGGCTGCTCGAGCGGCGAGATGAAGGGGTTCGGATAGGAGTCGATCCCCGTATTGGGGTAGATCCGCTCGAGGTCCTGGAAGGCCAAGTCGAGGTCGGCCTGCCGCTCAGACTTCCACATCCAGATGTTGACTGGCGAGTCGGCCTGCCCCATCGCGAAAAACGGCGGATCATCTGCCAGCGCGAACTGGACGGCCGCCGCGTCGCGAAAGTCCTGCGGGCGGATGGCGGTGGTGTCGTTGGTGTCATCGAACCACCTGAGCCGCAGCGCGATCCGAGTACCGTCGTGAAGCGCCTTGACGTTCAGCTCTTCGGGCCGGTCGTCGCGCCACCAGAGCGGCATCAAGTGCAGGTTCACCGCTAACGCCTCTCCCCAGACCCCGTCGTCGGGATGAGTCGGCAAAGCCGTGACCCGCTCCGCCACGATCTGAAAACGCCGCATCTCCACCTTCGCCCGCTGCTCGTCACTCGACATCCCCCGGACCAGATGCACAAGATGCCAGGCGTCGTCTCCGTCCAGATACGCGCTTTGCGGCATCGGCGAACCCGGGAGACCGGCGACGATCCGTCGATACAGTTCCTCCGGTTCAGGGCTGCCCTTGTAGACGCCGGCCGTCAGGTCGCGTGGCCGCGTCGCGTAACCCTCGGAATCGACCTGATCCTGCGGACCATCCCCTTTGCCTGTGTCCCCGTGACACGGCGCGCACCCCATGACGTACAGCTCGTCAGCCCTGGCACGCGCGTCGTCGTCATATGGAGGCTCGGGCGGCACCCTGATCATGCCGGTTCCCGAGGCACCGAAACTGGGGGGATCGCTGTCGGGCTGCACGGTGAGATCTCTGCTCGCAAAGCCCTTGATGTGATGCACGAGCCCCCACCGGGTCTCTTCGGGAAGATGCGCCCAGGAGGGCATGCCAGAACCCGGCATGCCGCGCGAGATCGCACGAAACAGGTCTTCGTCGGTCGGGACGGTGTCCCAAGTCGACACGAGCCGATACCGCGCCGCCGTGAAGTCGCGAGGCCGCGGATAAAGCAGATACGCAGCCTCTCCTTCGCCGTTCCCCTCGGCGCCGTGACAGGCCAGGCATTGCTTCTGGTAGGTTTGCTCGCCCAAGGCCAGGAGCTGTGCCGAGCTCGGCAGGATCTCCGTGGGTTCGACGGCGTAGGCGGTGGCACCAGGCTCAATTGAACCAGTCTCACCGCCACCGCACGCGGCGCCGAGCAGCGTCAGAGCGACCGCTGCAGTTGTCGAAAGGGTATTGGTCCAATGCTTCATAGTTGACAGTCCCCGGTGATGGCTTAGCAACCGTCGTGCCAGCCGTCGTCGGCGGACTCAGAGGGCCGGCTGGCCCACGTGCCGCGGTCA
>JASLOY010000654.1 GCA_030745255.1 Vicinamibacterales bacterium | reverse complement strand
ATCTCGGGCCTGATCTTCCTGTGCCTGCGAATCTTCCGTCCGGCGGACAAACCGACAATCTGACTACCAGACGGCCAGTTCGCCGACGATCTCTTCGACGAGGTCTTTGACCGTCACGATCCCGGCGTGTTGGCCTGAACTGTCGACAACCACCGCCATCGCCGCGTTGGCCTGCCTCATGTGGTACAGTGCGTCGGTGACGGTGGTCTCGCCCGGCAGGTCCGGCGGGGCGGTCATCACGCTGGCCGGCTGCGAGACCGACTCGTCCAGCAGCACGTCGTAGATATTGATCACGCCGATGATGGCGCCGCCGCTGTCGAGCACCGGCAGGCGTGAGAAGCTGTGCCCGGCCAGGGAGGCCGTCAGTTCGTCGCGGGTGGTTTCGGGCCCTATGGTTTCGACGCGGGTGATCGGCGTCATCACCTCGTCGAGGGTGACCTGTCCGATATGCATCACGCGGTCGGCCATTACGGTCTGGTTGTGGGTGAGCACTCCGCTGGCGGCGCTGTCGGCGACGATTGCCAGCAAATACTGTCGCCCGGATGCCTGCTGTGCGGAGCGCCTCCCCAACAGACGCAGGCAAAGCCACGCGAACCCTCGCACCAGCGGCGCCAGGCCGACGACATTGAAGACCACGGTCGAGGCGCCAAGCATCCAGGCCAGGCGATAGACAAGCCCCTCCCCGGCGCGTTGGAAGACGTTCTTGGGCACGGACTCGCCGAGCACGAACAGCAGCGGGGTGGCCGTCGCTATCGTGTACCACTCGGTCCGGTGTCCGGCGCCTGCCAGTAGGAACATCGCGCTGACCGCGAACGTGGTGAGATAGGCCGCGATGTTTGTCCCGATCAACAGCACGGCCAGCGTGTTGTTCGGGTTGGCCAGCATCGCCTTGAGCCGCTGGGCTGAATGCCGCCCCTCTTCGGCGTGCAGGTCCAGGCGGACCTTGTTGAGCACGTAGATCCCCGTTTCCAGCCCGCAGTAGATCGCACACAGCACCACGCCGATGACGGCCGCAAGCGTCCAGCCTCCCCATACCGCGATTTCACTTGCCGCGGCAATCATTGGTCACCTGTGTAAAGTTGGAGCCTGAGCCTTCCGATCCGCCTGCGATCCAGCGACTCGACCGTGAAGTGCAGATTGCGATAGGTGGCGGTATCTCCGACGCGGGGAATGCGGCCCAGCAGCGAGGTGACGAACCCGCCGACGGTGCTGATCCTCTGGCGCCGGAGGTCGATCTCGAACGCGTCGGCCCACTCGTGAATCGGCAGGTTCCCGTCGAGTTCGTAGAGTCCGTCGCCGATCTGGCGAACGGCCGGTTCGGAGTCGACTTCCCTCGGGTCGGGCATTTCGCCGACGATCTCTTCCAGGACATCCTCGAGCGTCACCAGCCCGGCGGCGCCGCCGTACTCGTCAACCACAATCGCCAGCTTCGTCGAATTGGCGCGGAACCCCACCAGCAGCCGTTCGACGCTGGCGACTTCGGGCACAAACGTGATCGGCTCGAGAAGCTCCCGCAGCGGTTTGCCGGGCGACAGGAGCAGCGCCCGGGCGACGATGGCTCCGACAACGTTGTCCACGTCGCCGTCGTACACCGGCAGCCTCGTAAGCCCGGTATCTTTGAACGTTTGAATGAGCGCCGCCCTAGGCGTGGCGATGTCGCCGGCGATCATGTCCACGCGCGGGACCATGATGTCGCACGTCATCAGGCCGGTTAGCTCCACGATCTCCTGGAGCATCACCCCGGCGTCGCGATCGATACTCCCACGCCGCGCCGCGAGGTCCAGAACGCC
>JASLOY010000653.1 GCA_030745255.1 Vicinamibacterales bacterium | reverse complement strand
CCAGTGCATCCGCGGCAGTTGCTCCACCCGCCGGTTGGGGCGCCGCCGCGGCTGGACCCACTAGCACAAGATCGAGAATCACACCCTTCATGAGTCCACCTCTTCTTTCTCCCTCTCGGGAACCGGTGTCCTTCGGGCGGTCACTCAGACGGCTGCCGATCCCACACCGTCCGCGTCTCGAAACGACGCAGCTGCGAGTCGAAACCCGCGACGGTGCCGGTCAGTGAGCGTCCGTCTGCTGAGACGGCGTAGGTGCCTTCACCAGCGATCGACCCGTCGTCTCGCCTGACTTCAGACTTGAGGGTGTTCGGGTCCGGTCGCGTCGTCACCGTCGTCAGATCGGGCAGGTCGGGGCACGCCTGCGCGGAGCCGTCGGGAACGAACCGCTGTGGCCGTTCTGCGACGCGCTTCCCGTCACAAACGCCCGTCGCGCGCATCAGGTAGACGCCGGCCTCGTCGAGCTCGAACACCATCGTTCCTGCGGTCGGCTGGTGATTCGGGTCGAAGGCCGACTTCCGGGGGTTGAGCTGCCATGTGCCGATGAACGGGTCCTGCATGCTGCACCTCCTTTTCCGTGTTCCCTCTTGTATCTCGATGACCGCTGGCGGTTCCCGAAGAAACCATTAAGATCGTCTGAAGATTCCGATGCCAGTCCACGAGCATTACGACTTCGGCGATTTCAGGGTGGATGTCGCTGAACGGCGGCTCTCCAAAGGGAGCCAGCCGCTGAGGCTGGAGCCGAAGAGCTACGACGTCCTGCTCGCGCTCGTCCGTCGTGCGGGACAGCTGGTGACGAAGCGCCGGTTGTTGGATCTCGTCTGGCCCGAGTCTTTTGTCGAAGAGGGCATCGTCGCCGTGCACGTGTCGAGCCTCCGCAAGATGCTTGGGGATCGGGCCCGGGTGCCGCATCGTTTCATCGAAACCGTCCCCGGCTCCGGATACCGGTTTGTTGCCACAGTGGGCAGTCACGGCACGCCACCAGCGGGCCGGCGCCAAGCCGAGGTGTACGAGCTGGTCCAACGTGGTCGGTCGCTGTTATCCACTGGTGCGATGTCCGACGTGTCGAGCGCAATCGCCGCGTTCCGCGAGGCGACCGCCCAGGACCCGACCTATGGTGCTGCGCATGCGGGTCTGGCGCGCGCGCACTGTGCCGAGGCGCAACTTCGATTGAGGTCAACAGCCGAGGCGTATGGCGATGCCAAGACCGCCGCACTGCGCGCGTTGGCCATGGATGATTCTTCGGCGGACGCGCAGCTCGCGCTGGGGACGGTCTTGTTTCTGAGCGAGTGGAACTGGGTGGGTGCGGAGACGAGCCTCAGCCGCGCAATTGAGCTGGACCCGAGTCACACGGACGCCTATCTGCTGTATGGCCAGCTCCTGGAGGCACGTGGACAGCTCGAGCGGGGACTCGAGATGAAGTGGCGAGCGCTCGAACACGACTCGCGGTCAGCGGTCGTGCAGCTTCAGATCGCACTGTCGTATTTTCACCAGCGTCGCTATGACGACGCGATCGACTGGGCCAACAAGACCTTGGCGATCGACCCCACTCACCTGGGCGCGCGCGAGCAGTTAGCCGGCGCCTATCTGATGAAAGGCGACTTCGACCGGCACATGGCCGAATCGCTCAGACATGCCGAATCGTTCGGCGTGCCACCCGAGGCGCTCGAGCCGCTGAAGCGGGCCTATGCTCAGGGCGGTCGTCCGGGTGCGGTCCGGCTCGCGATCGAGCAGGCGTCCGAGGCGCGGGGCGCGGCAGACATGATGCTGGCTGTCCACTACGGCGAGGCTGGAGATCTGG
>JASLOY010000652.1 GCA_030745255.1 Vicinamibacterales bacterium | reverse complement strand
CAGTACTAATAGGTCGTGAGGCTTTTATCTCCAAATTTGAGACTAAAGTTGTTGTGTTGTTGATATATTAATGGTACAGTCGCAATATCAAATGATTTCATAAAGTTTTTCGGTGGTTATAGCAGTGGGGTCACACCTGATCTCATCTCGAACTCAGAAGTTAAGTCCACTTGCGCCGATGGTACTGCACGGGTAACTGTGTGGGAGAGTAGGTCACCGCCGGGATTCTTCCAGAAGCCCGAGATGGCGACCCGTCTCGGGCTTCGCTTTGTACGCGGCAGGGCCAGCAGGAATTCAAGCCTCGGCGGCCCGCGCCGATTAAGAGGGCGGCATGGCTTCGTCGCTGCGCGTTGAGGTGACCCAGGGTCGGTGGGCGGACTGGATGCGGTCCGGCGATTGGGAGCGGTCTGCCAACACGGCCATCCCCATGCTTCCTGCCCAGGCGCAGGAGATCGTCAACCTGGCGCTCGACCCCGACGTGACGGCCGCACGGATTGTCGCGATCGTGTCGAGGGACCCGGTCTTGGCGACGCGCGTCGTGCAGCTCGCAAACAGCGCGTTCAGCGCCTCGTCGACCGAGATCACCTCCATCAACGAAGCGGTCGTGCGGGTTGGGACCGGCCTGGTGCGAAATGTGATGACGTCCACCTGTCTCAGCGCCTTGGCCGCCGGTCCGCACGTGTACGGCAGCCGCGGCCGCGAGTGCATCGACCACAGCATTGGTGTCGCCTACCTCGCGTCGTCGATCGCTCCCGCGGCCGGCGAGGAGTCGTCCGAAGCTTTTCTGTACGGCCTGCTGCACGATGTCGGGAAGCTCCTCATCATCAAGCTGGCGCGCCAGGCGAAGCGCTACTCGGTGGTTCCTCCCAGCGACGAGGAACTGGAGCAGGTCGTGGCCGAGCAGCATGCCAAAGCTGCGGGCTACCTGCTGCGGCAGTGGGGGTTGCCGGGGCGCTTGCGCGACCCGCTGGTCTGGCATCATGAGCCCGATCGCGCGGAAGAGCGCCCTGTCAGCGCGGCGGTCGCCTATGCCGCGAACCGGCTTGCGCATCGGTATGGGTTTGTGTGCTCGCTGGACGACTTCGACCCGACGGCGGACCCGGTGTTCGAGCGAATCGGTCTCGACGCCGCGGCGGTCGCGCGTCTTGACCTAGAGGCGCCCGAGCTGTTCAAGCTCGCCGGGAAGCTCAAGTCCTGACCCGGCGACCACGACGGCTGACGTGCGCCGGTGCTACACGGCGTTCAGGCCGCAAGGTGCGTTACGGCGTGATGTCGGGAATGGGGCACGAGAGGCTGCCCACCACGCCCACCTGACAGCTGGTCTCGATGCGCACCTCGAGGATGTTGGTCTGGCCGGCCACGACCTCGAGCGACACCACTCTGACGTCCGTGCCGCACCCGGGGCAGCCGGCATCGGTGTGGTTCAGAATCGCCGCGCGGACCCCGGCCGGAATGCCGGTGAACGAAAACCCGTCGAACGGATCGCCGGCGGGATCGAAGCTCTGCATCGCCGTGCCGGTCTGCACGCCGTCCACCGGGTAATACAGTTTCGCCGCCACCCCAAAGGCGTTGGCGACCCCGTTGGTGACGACGTTGACGGCGAGCGGACCGGTGGTCGGCGGCGGGCTGAGCGGGTAGCTGATGTCGTCGGCGGTGCTCAGCGTGCCATCGGCGCCCTTGCTGATGATCTGGCCGGCGGTCGAGCCGCTGGTGGCCCATTCGAACGGCTGACCCCAGGCATCGCTCGTCCAGTCGGTGTTCGACGCGAAGCTGCGGATGTAGGGGCCCTGCCACCCGTAGCCG
>JASLOY010000651.1 GCA_030745255.1 Vicinamibacterales bacterium | reverse complement strand
CGCATGATGTTCCGGCCGATGCGGCCGAAGCCGTTGATTCCCACTCGTATTGACATGCGTTCTCCGGAAACTACGCGCGGTACTGGGCGCGCCCGACATAAGTCAACAAACATTCCATTCTAACAGGGTTGCACACGGCTGCTCAAAACGGCGGCCACGAAGCAAGTTCACTGTCGGTCTCAGCCGCCATCGCAGTGACCGGCCTCAGGCTGTCCACCGGTGGACCTTTCCCGTGTCGGCTGCAGCGTGCTATTTTCATGTTCGCCCTCGTCGTCATCGCCTCCACCTCTGAGGTCTTCGGAGAGGGTACCGACATTCCTTTCTCTGAGGATTCCGATCTGGTCATGGGTGCGACCAGACACCATCGGTGGGCATATACCTGTAGCAAGGCGATCGACGAATTTCTCGCGCTCGCGCTGCACCCGGCGCAGGTCCAACCGCACGCAACCAAGCTCCCGCCGGAGAGTCCTGCGATCACGTGCGCGTCATTTGCCTGCGCGTGCTCTGCTTGTCGCGCTTACACCGCCGTCGTATACTCGAAAAACGCCCCGCCGATGTATTTGCTCTATAGCCTCGCCATCACCTGCTACGCGATGCTCCTCGCGCCGCGGATGCTGTACGACGCGGTGCGCTACGGCAAGTACATCGGTACGCTGAGGGAACGCTGGGGCCGGCTGCCCGCCACGATCAATCCGAGGGGGCTGCCGTCTATTTGGATCCACGCGGTGTCGGTTGGTGAGGTGCTGGCGACGGGAGCCTTGATCCCGGCGTTGCGCGAGCGCTATCCGGACCACCCGCTGTGGCTGTCGACGACGACCCAGACGGGTCGCGCGGTGGCGACCAGGATGGACGGGATCGACGGGCTGTTCTACTTCCCGTTCGACCTGCCGTCGAATGTGGCCCGGGTGCTCGACCGGGTGCGGCCGCAGCTCTTCGTGATGGTCGACACAGAGATCTGGCCCAACCTGCTGCGTCACTGCGAGCAGCGCGGCGTGAAGACGATGCTCGTCAACGGCCGCATCTCCGACCGGTCGTACCCGCGGTATCGCCTCGTCCGACGATTGTTCAAACGCGTGCTGGCGAGTGTCGACCGGTACTGTGTGCAGAGCGAGGAGTCGAGACGTCGATTGATCGACCTTGGCGCGCCGCCGACCAGAGTCATGGTGACCGGGAATCTGAAGTTCGATGCCCTGTCGCTGCCCGACTCTCGATCGCCGTGGGTGCGCGACGGTGTCCTCCGCGCATTCCGAATTGTGGAGGGCCGGACCGTGGTGATGGCCGCCAGTACCCACCCCGGCGAGGAGGCCCCGGTGCTAGACGCGTTTGGTCGCATCTGGCGCGGAGACCAGACTGCGCTGCTGGTCATCGCTCCCCGTCACCCGGAGCGGTCTGGGGAGGTGACGGCGCTTGCGGCTGGACGTGGTCTCGCGACGATGCGGCGGAGCGAGCTCCCGGTCGACGGGGAGCCGCGAGGTGCGGTCGTGGTGCTTGACAGCGTCGGCGAGCTGGCCACCCTGTTCCAGATTGCCACGGTAGTGTTCTTGGGCGGAAGTCTGGTCTCGGCTGGCGGGCACAACGTGCTCGAGCCGGCCGCGTGGGGGAAGCCGGTGGTGTTCGGGCCGCATATGGAGAACTTTGCCGAAATCGCAGAGCTCTTCGTGGCGAATCGGGCGGCCTGCCAGATTCGTTCGTCCGATGCGCTTGAGCCGGCCCTGTCGACCCTGCTAGGCGACCCGGTGCAACGTGCGGCACTCGGTGCGGCGGCCCGTGCCCTCGTAGCAGCGAATCGTGGCGCGACCGACCGCA
>JASLOY010000650.1 GCA_030745255.1 Vicinamibacterales bacterium | reverse complement strand
GGCCTCTGGTTGTATCTGCGCTCGCGTCAAGACGAAAGGAATGTGGGACGATCGCTTGGGGCGCGCTGAGAACCGGCGCCATGCCACACCGGCAGACCGGTAGCCGCGAACATGGGGTTCGGCGAGACATTCCTCCGACTGCTGGGGGCGACGCAGACCGAGTCCATCGACGCCTCCTCCTACGAAGGCGCCTCGCAGATACTGGACCTGAACCAACCCCTGCCGCCGGAGCTCGAAGGCAGCTTCACGGCTGTGATTGACGCCGGCTCGCTCGAGCACGTTTTTGATGTCCAGACGGCCCTACGGAGCTGCATGGTCGCGCCGGACGGGCATTTTCTCTCGATCACGGCCGCCAACAATATGATGGGTCACGGCTTTTACCAGTTCAGCCCGGAGCTGTTCTATCGTGTCTTTTCGGAGGCCAACGGCTTCACGGTCGAGCGGATGCTCATGACCGGCAAGTCGTCGACAAGGTGGTATGAGGTCGCCGATCCGAAGACTCTTATGTCACGCGGTGGGCGGGTTCAGCGGCTCCCCCGGCGCCCGCCCCGAGTGCAGTCGCCGCGACGGAGCTGCACCCGATGGAACGTTTCACACCTTATCGGGTGCTGATGGCGATGACCAGCCTCTACCACCTGCTGCAGGCCACCTGCCTGCCGTTCGATCGCCGTGCATTCCGGCGCGTCGACATCACCAGGCTCACACGACGCGGACGCCCACCGAGGTAGCGCTCGGCCTCCTTCTGGCCATCGGCAGCATGCGTCGGGCGTAAGACCTCACGCCTGACATCCGAGGCCACCGGCTGCCCTCAGGGCGCGATCCACGTGCCGCCGATCTGCCCCTCCTCCGCCCAGTGCGGCTGGGGACTGGAGCCACTCGCGCCCGCGACAATGTCGACCTTGTACGGATTGTCGTCCGAGCCATCGACCCGATAGCCGATTGTGTCCTTTCCGATATTGCCGTTGCCGTTGATCCGGCGCCCCCAGTTGGAATCCTCATCGTGCAGTCGCTCGGCCACAGCCTGGGTGAAGTCGAACACGCTGATGCCAGATTCCGGATAACCGGTCTCCTCCGCAACCAGCAGAACAATCTCCAGCCGGTTGGGTGGTGGACAGCAGCCCGGCGTCGGAGCCGGCCCGCTCGGCGCCAGTGGCGGCGGCTCCGGATTCGCAGGTGTCCGGAAGCTCTGCGACGCCGTCCACGGGCTCACGGTCGTCCCGTCGCCAGCGAACACACGCCAGTAGAGGGAGCTGTCGGCCGGCAGCAGCGGAGACGTGACGGCAGTCGTACCGCCCGCAGACATCGAGGCCTCGAAGACGGTGACGACGCTGTCGACTGCCGGGTCAGTGCCCACGTGGAAGAACAGGCGCACCGGGCCGGCCGGCCCGATCACCAGGCCGTTGGCAACAGTGAAGAGAGGCGGGTTGGTCGGTGCGAGCGCGCCGCTGATGGGCGACAAGAGCGTCGGCGCGCCAAGCGACACCGGCTGTGGAGGAGTCCGAAACGTGGCCGCGTCCGACCAGGGCCCCGTAACGGTTCCTTCCTTGCCTTGGGCGATCGCTCTGCTGCGCCAGTAGTGCGGCGTATTCCACGCCAGATCGCCGGTCGTGGCGCTGGTCGCCACATCACCAGCCGGGACCGTCATCGAAGCGACAATGCCGCCAAACCCGGGATCGGTCGAGACTTCGAACTTGTGGGCTACCGACGCCGCCGGTCCCTCAATCGTCGCATTGGCCGCGACAAGCGTCGCCTGCCGCGTGGCAATCACAACACCACCAATAGGCGCCGTCGGCGTCGGGTTTCCCACCACAAGCGGTGTGAAGATCTCGAATGCCGCGCTGGCCGAGTAC
>JASLOY010000064.1 GCA_030745255.1 Vicinamibacterales bacterium | reverse complement strand
GGTCTGCTCGGGTGTATCCCTCGGCAATGAGGTGTTCGGCGCAGGCGATGAAATCGGTGAAGGTATTCTGCTTGCGTCCCAGCCGAGCCTCGTCATACCAGCGGCGCCCGAGCTCCTGACCTCCGCGCACATGCGCGATGGCGAACACAAAGCCGCGGTCGAGGAGACTGAGCCGGGCCGAGTCGAACGTGGCGTCGGTCGAAATACCGTAGGCGCCGTAGCCATACAGCAGAACCGGGTTCGTCCCATCACGCGGCGTCCCGACCCGGGCCACGACTGAGATCGGGATCGACTCGCCGTCTGGCGCCGTCGCCGTCAGCCGCTCGGCCCGATACCACGACGGATCGAAAGCGCCGAGAACTTCCTCTCGTTTCCGCAGGGTCCGAGTGCGGGCCACCATGTCGTAGTCGTATGTTGAGACGGGTGTGGTCAGTGACTCGTAGCCAAACCGCAGCACGTGCGTGTTCGCCTCCCGGTTGGTCGAGAAGTAGGCATCGTAGGTGGGCTCATCGAACGCGATGAGGTGCTCCCCCTCCGCCTGGTTCACCCAGGGACGCACACGCAGCTGCACCAGCCCGTTGCAGCGCTCCTGCACCACCAGATGGTCTCGGAACAGCTCGAAGCCGCCAAGCAGCACGTGCTCCCGGTGCGGGATCAGCTCGACCCATGCCTCCGGGTCACACTGTCGGTCCGCCGCCTCCATCAGCTTGAAGTTGCGGGCGTCACGGTTGGTCCGGATGAAGAAACGGTCGCGGTAGTGGTCGAGGTGATACTCGTGGTCGCGGGTTCGGTGCACAAACACCGTGAACGACCCGTCCGGTCGATCGGCGTCCATATACCGGTACTCGGTTGAAAGGGTCTGATACGACGCGATCAGCAGATATCGCTTTGACCGGCTCTTGCCAACCTCGCAGTTGAACGTCTCGTCCGGCTCCTCGTAGACCAGGATGTCGTCCGCCTGCGGCGTGCCCAGCCGGTGGCGATAGACGCGGTACCAGCGAAGCGTCGTCGGGTCCTGGTAGGTGTAGAAGAGCGTCCGGCCGTCGTTTGCCCAAACGACGTTCGCCGTCACACCGGTGAGCTCGTCGGCCAGGAGCTCACCGGTCGTCAGATCTTTGATGCGAATCGTGTGGATGCGGCGGCCCTCGAGGTCGGTCGCGTAGGCGAGTAGCTGCTGGTTCGGGCTGACTTGGCGTCCTGACACCTGACAGAAGTCGTGACCCTCGGCCAGCAGGTTGACGTCGATCAGTACCTGCTCGCGGCCGTCTTCACCGATCGGCGTGCGGCAGTAGATCGGATACTCGCGACCGTCCTCGTACCGCGTGTGGTAGGTATAGTCCCCTTCCCGGTATGGCACCGACATGTCGGTTTGCTTGATCCGCCCCTTGATCTCGGCGAACAACGTTTCCTGCAATCCATCGGTGGGGGCCATCACCGCGCCCGTGTAGGCGTTCTCCGCCTCCAGATAGGCGATGACCTCAGGATTGTCCCGTTCACGCAGCCAGTAGTAGTCGTCGACGCGAACCACCCCGTGGGCTTCGAGGCGGGTCGGCGCAACCCGGGCACGGGGCGGCTCTGGTTCAGTGGTTACAGGTTTGGTCATCGGGTCTAGCAGCTCGTGGCAAAAGTCGCCGCCGCAGTCGACCGGTGCTACATCCCGGCTCACGGCGTTGCTTCTCAGTCGAATACTGCCGGTATGCTCGTTCGTCGCGCCTTGTGAGGGCCGTGCGCGACATTGCCACGCCAGGCTCTTGGTGCGACGCGGGGCTTTCACCGCGGGCTGCTAGCGAAGCTGCGCCTCACACCGACGAGTGAAACACGCAGCCTCGCTAGCAGAGGCTTTGTTCACAGCACCGCGAGCGTCAGCAAACCTGACGGCCCGCCGCAGCCGTCGGCGACGCTGCAAAAGACCGAGCGCGGCCCTTATTCGGAACGCAGTGCCGCTAGCAGCGGCGACTTGACCGCCACGGCGGTGGCCGCCAGCGACGAGACCAGGCCGGCCATCGCTACAGCCAGCAGGAGGCCACCCAGTGTCACAATCGGAAATTGCCCGCCGCGCTCGATCCAGGCCGGCGCAATCGCCACCAGCGCGCAGAGCGTACCAACACCGAGCCCTCCGAACAGCAACAGGCCGTTCTCGACCAGCACCATCAGGGAGACGTGCCCGGTGTCGTAGCCGACCGCTCGCAGCAGGGCCAGCTCCCGACGACGCTCCAACACGTTCCGCAGCAGCACGGCGCCCAGCCCGAATGTGCCGAGCAGCAACCCGAGCGCCCCCAGCGTCTGAAACGTCGCCAGATAGGTGTTCTCGACACGGTGGAACGCGGCAAGTCGCTCCGGCGCCGAGGTCACGTCGAAGCCAAAATCGGCCAATCGGTCCTCGAGCGCCGCGGTTACCTCGGCAATCTCGTCGAATGAGGCGTCGACCAGAAAGAACCGGTAACCCTCGTGCTCCGGGAACAACCGTGCGAAGTGCGGCTCACCGATGATCAGCTCACGCTGGAAGATGCTGTCTGACAGCGCCGCCACGATTCGCAACCGGATGGGATTGTCGCTGTCTCGATTCAGGATGAAGTCGTCGCCCACCGACAGGTGCAATGCGTAGGCCAGCGACGTCGCGTCGGCAATCGCCGGCACCGCGCCGTCATCGAACACCCGGTCGAGAAGCAGCCAGGGATTCGCCGATTCCGCCTCGGTTTGAGCCAAGGTGCGACCAAACCCGAATCGTCCCTGTTCGACGAACGCCATATCGGGCGCCAGCAGCCGAGGGTCCTTGGCCTGATACAGATTGAGGCAGCTCGCATCCTCGCCCGGCCGCACGCGAAATCGGGTGTAGGCGGTTCCGGCGAACACGTCGTCATCGACCGCCGACACCCCCAGCTCCGCCCGACCGTCCTCGGAGGACAGGTCGAGCACGATCGGCAGCAGCGACTCGGCCAGCAACGGGTACCCGCCGGTGCCGGACGCGGGGTCCGACGTCGCCTCGCCGCCCTCCCGGTGGAAGGCGTCGACAGCGACGATGATGAATGCCGCGAAAGCGATGAGTGTGATGCAGAGCACCGAGCGACCCGGTCGCGCGGTGGCGTTACGGATTCCTACCTGAGAGACGGACCAGGCAGTCGGCGCAGCGACGCCACCGCGATCCTGCTGCCCCAGGAGGACCCACGCCAAGGTGAGCAACGCCGCCAGGAACAGCAGCCCGGCACCGAAGAACCCGGCGGTGTCGCCGATGAACCCAGCAAGCGTAGCAGCCAACACGAGAGCGCCGGCAAGCCCGAGCGCCGTCGGCGCACGCTTCGCAAGGCCGGCTCCACGCGCGTTCTGACCGCGGCCACCAACGGTGTCTGGCAGCGAACCACTGATGAGGGCCCGCGGCGTAGCCGCTGCCACGGCACGCAGGGTCCAGGCGATCGAGACAAATGCGGCCAGCATGCCACCCGCCACACCGGCCCCGAGCGCCGCCGCCGACACATGTAACGTCAACAGCGTCGTCCCCACAGCATCGACCCACCATGTGCGCAACCCCCACATGATCAGATCGGCGTAGCCGACCGCACCCAGCACGCCGAGCAGGCTGCCGGCAAAGGAAAGCGCCGCCCCTTCCGCCCAGAACAGCCGGCGGACCCGCGTCTGGTCGAACCCCAGCGCGCGCAGCGCCCCGATCTCGGCCAGCCGCTGTTCGACGCCAAGCCGGAAGAAGAGGCTGGCCAGCAACAGCGCCGACACCACGAGGAAGAAGCTGAAGTAGGTGAAGTACTCGCCGAAGTCGGTCACCCCGACGGCCGCCTCGAGCGCGAGCCCGCGAGCCGGATACACCACGAAACCGGCCGCGAGCGGATCGAGCGCGGACCGCAGCGCGGCGCTGTAGGTCTCGGCGACCGCCTCGAGCGGCCCGGTGGCGGGCACTACGCGTAGCGAGGTGACCTGCCCCCACCGCGACCGCCACAATTCCTGCCCTGCGCCGAGTGGGAGAAAACCCTTTGCGGCGGTTCGGTACTCGTCCCAGTAGGCCTCGTCCTTCGGGCGAACCAGATCGAGGTCAATCGGGAACGGCGGGTCCCAGTCGGAGACGTCGGTTGCTTCGGTGATACCGGGATACTCGGGCGCGAAATCCCGATCGAGCGCCAGCCCCTCGAGCGGGACGACACCGGCCACCAGAAATTCGGCCTCCTCGGTCAGCAATGCCCCGGCGTCTGCCCACCGGAAGTACTGGACCGACACGATGTCACCCGGCGCGGCCTGGAGGTCGTCGGCTGTCCAGCTGTTGAGGACAATCGGCGGCGGGCCGGTTCCGGCAGCGAAGATGTCGACGTCATCCAGCTCGAGCGCCTCGAGGTCGAGCGCGGTGACCAGTGAATACGGGGTGCTGCGATCGCCGAGGCGGATCTCGTTGGCTAGATAAGTCAGGATCGGATGGTCGGCCATGCCTGTCTCGGCGGCTGCTGACCGAGCTGCCATGACAGTGTCGTCCCCGAGCAGGCCGGCCGCCGACTCGACCACCAGCGCACCGGGACCGCCCAACACTCGCACCCGAACACCAAGGTCCTCCAGCCGCGTCTCGGCGCGCAGGGCGGTCTCGATGGCCGTGACCGCCGCCGACGTGTCCTCGATCGCGGTGCCCGCGCCACCGGACCCCAGCAGCATCGTGTTCGCCTGCCGGTCGAGTCCCAGGTCCCGCTGCATCCGGCCAAGGCTGACGAACACCGCGCGCGCGAGTCCTTGCTGCGGCCGGAACGAGAACTCTCCAAGTTCGTCCGATGCCAGCACCTGCTGGATGCGCAACCGCATCGTCTCCCCGAGATCGTCGCGGCGCCCGTGCAACGATTCGACCGGAATGGCCGATGGTTTCTGGACGCGGACCAGCAGCGTCTCGTCCACCGCCGCCCCGAGCTCCCGTGCGAGCCCGCTGCTGACCAGCACAGCGCCCGGCTCGGGCACCCGTCCCCCGGCCTCGAAGCCGTGGAAGGCCCAAAACCGCTCGTCGACCCCGTACACCTGGATCCCGCCCGCCCGGCTCCCGCTCTCTTGATGGGTCGCAAACCCCTCGAGCGCAATCAGTGGCGCCGCATCGGTCGCGGCCACCTCCACACCGCCAGACGCCAGCAGTTCGTCGGCCAGCGCCTCGCGGAAGAACAGCCCGGATGTGACGACGTGGTCCACGCGTCCGAGCCGCAGCAATGCCAGATCGTGCAAGCTCGCCCGGACGGAGGTGCCGACCAGGAACGCACCAGCGAGCACCGACACCGCCACACCGACACCAGCGATGACGGCGAGGTTGGTACGCCAGAAGTGGGTCAGGCTGCGTCGCAGCAGGGTGCCAAACGTCATGCGATACCTGAGGAGTCTCGCTGCTGCAACCGCTGTCCGACCAGCTCGAACCGGGTTGGGCACTTCGCCGCCAGTCCGGTGTTGTGGGTTACCACCACCAACACCGTGTCCTGCCGTCGATGGAGGTCGAACAGCATCGTCGCCACCACGTCGCCTGCGGCGTGGTCCAGGTTCCCCGTCGGCTCGTCACACAGCAGCAGCGGCGGCTGCCGGATGAGCGCGCGAGCCAGCGCCACGCGCTGCCTCTCGCCACCCGACAGCTCTGCCGGGCGATGGTCGAGTCGATCGGCCAGACCGACCTCCTCGAGCAACTCTCGGGCCCGGCCCGACGCATCCGCGTCGCTGCGGCCCACCAGCGTCGGGATGAGGACGTTCTCGAGAACGGTGCATTGGGGCAACAACAGATGGTCCTGAAAGACGAACCCGACGCGCCTGTTCCGGAACGCCGCCAGCTCGGCCGGTGCCAGTGTAAACGGATCGACGCCGTCCACGGTGACCGTGCCGGAGGTGGGCGGTTCGAGTGCACCAAGTATGTAGAGGAGCGTGCTCTTGCCGCTGCCGGACGGGCCGACGATCGAGGCGGCGTCGCCGGGTGCCAACGAGAACGACAGATCGGAGAGGATCTCCAGCGGACCGCGGGGGGTCGGATACGACTTGGCGAGGCTAGTGACTTCGAGCACGGCGTGGGCGATTCTTCAGCGGCCCTGAAAGGCCTTGCTACGATTGCCTCGGCCCCGATTGGTGACGGCCAAGCCGCGCACGTGCGCGGCTCGCGGGTGCGGAGTGGAGCTCTGGGGGTCCCCGCGTAGCGCCCGCGGGGGCCCGGGGCGAAGCCCCGTCAAGTTATGCAGCTCCGACTAATTATGCCCGCTGGAATGCCCGCGGCCGGAAGAGGAAATCCACGATGTTGCCCTCGTGCGGCTGCAGCCAGTTGAGCTTGATCGTCGGAACCGGCCCGATATTCAGCCGGTCGATGTTGCGGGCGTCCAGAAGCGCGCGCGTGAACGCCGGGTCCTCGGTGAGACCGGTCGCCACCAGCGTCGTGCCGATCGCGCCGATCATCCTGTCTTGCGGGCACTCCACCACCGTCACGAACGGATACATATACTCCTTTTTGGCCATCGCCACGTCGGGCGAAGCGCAATGCATGACGGTCGGGCGGATGTAATCGCACCGATCCTGCGGCACCAGCCGACCACCGTCCTGATGCCTGGCCGACACTTCCTCGACACCATCCTCCTTCAGGGCGTTGTCGATGTCGGCCGAGATTGCGGCCGCCTGCCCCGGCACGGTGAACGCCGCGAGCGCCGCCTGTGGGTCATCGGGCGGCAACGGCACAATCGGACCCAGCCGCTCGGCCACCGCCTCGGCGATCTCGCGCGAGTGGCGCGGCGCCCAGATACCAGAGCAATTGATGCAGCCGCGTCCGCTGTTGGTCAGGACGCTGTCGACCATCAGATCGACATACTGCTCCCAGTCATCAACCGTGTCCTCACCCAGCAGAATCTTGCTGAAACCTGGGCCGTGCACCTGCACGCCGGGGCTGGCAGCGTACTGCTCCACCGTGGCCGTGCCGCCAAAGATGAGGCTACGGGCGGTGTTGTTCAGCACCGCCGCGCCGACGTCGCCAAGACCGGGGTAGAGCGCAATCGCTTCCTTCGGTACCCCCGCCTGGAAGAACGCCTGCGCCATGCGCCAGGGGGTCCAGGGTTCCTGGGGACCCGGCTTCAGCACCAACCCGATCTGCAGCGGGAGGATCGGCAGCCAGAGGCTGTGCACCCCGGGCGAATTCGACGGCAGCACCATGCCGAGCACCGGCGTCGTCGCCTGGTAGCTACGCATCACGCCGTCCTCTTCGCCATACCCGCGGGTCAGGATGTCGTAGTCGAGCTTGCGGGTGAGCGACGTGAGCACGTCGTCGAGGTGGCTGAGCACATACTCGAGCTTGCCCATGTTCATGCGGCACATGTGCTCGGGAAGCCCGGTCGTCGCCGACTGCTGACGCACGAAGTCTTCCGGAGTCTGCGTGCCGTCACCCAGCGGTAGCTCGGCCGACTTGAACAGCTCGCCGCCCTTTTTGACCATCTGGAGCAGCTCGACACAGGGAATCTCACGCAACGCGCCTCTGGCGCGCTCGGCGCCCTTCCGCATGTCGCGGGCGACGATGCCGGGATTCGCCTGGCTCACCTCGGCCACCGGCTCGCCGGTTGCGAAGTGCTCGACCTGGGTGGTCTCGAGACTCGTATACGGTTGTCCCCAGCGAAGAATCGGAAAGTGAATCACGGCTGTGTCAATCCTGCAATTCTGGCTGCGCGCGTTCTGCTGTCGGCCGTTCCACCTACTGGGGGGTCACCGAGATCGTCGTGCACAGGCCGTCTTGGGTCCGGTGCTCGTCGTCGCCGATCTGCAGTGTCAGCGCATGTTGCCCCGCCTGCAACATCGTCTCGAACACCTTCTCCTACCTTCTATCTTCTGACTTCTGTCGACCACGTCCTAATACACCCCGACGGTCGTCGCCGACGCCAGGCGGCTGAACGGACGCACACCGCTCACGCCGTCCCACGGGTACTGCTCGCACGGAGGCTCGCGTTCGCCCTCGTCACGTTCCTGGAAACGTGGCACGAAGAACTCCTTTGTGAGCGTTGTCAGCATCACACGTCCGGTCTCGCCGTATCCGACCGTGCGGCCCGCATCGTCTGGGTCGACCACCTGCAGCACGGCGCGTGGCTGTGGTGCGTAATAGGTGATCTTGTAGCCGTTCTCAGGACCGCTTGGCGGGCTCGCCGCCAGCCCCATCAGCGTGTTGCCGTAGGTCGGCGTCATGTAGATGCCGTCAAGCAGCTCCTCGTGGGCGAATCGGTTCCACTGCGGCGTGAACTCGGTGCCACCGGCGAAGATGCCGGTGATGCCAGCCTCCTTCAAGCTCGAGCCGTCTTCTTCGAGCCGATTGGCCAGCGCCTCGAGCAGCTTCGGCGTGGTGAACATGCATTTGATGTCGTGTCCCGCCGACAGGACCGTGACCGCCTGGTCGATGACGTGGGCCTGATACGCCTTCAGATGGTCCGTCCAGCCTTTCTTGATCAGCTTGATGACCCATCGAGGATCGAGGTCCACGCAAAAACAGATGCCACCCCGCTGCTGTGCCAGATGCTCGACCGCCAGCCGGAGCCGGCGTGGACCGCTTGGCCCCAACATGAGCCAGTTGCTTCCTTTGGGGAAATGCTCGTCGGGGAGCGTCTCGGAAAACAGCTCGTAGTCGGTGCGGAAGTCCTCCTGCGCGACCCGGCTTTTCGGGATGCCGGTCGTGCCACCCGTCTCGAAGACGAAGGTCGGCCGGTCGGCGTAAGCCTTGGGAACCCAGCGCCGGACCGGTCCGCCGCGCAGCCACTCGTCTTCGAAGTGAGGGAACTTCGCGAGGTCGTCGAAGTTCCTGACCTCCTGCCGCGGGTCCCACCCGGCTTTCTGAGCCCATTCGAGCCAGAACGGACACCCGGTGTCGGGGTCGAAATGCCAGTCGATTATTTCGCGCACCTGGGCGTCGAGCGCCGTACGTGCCTCGGTTACCCTCGTCTCAGTCGCCGCAATATCCGTACTCATGAACCAGTGATCTTATCACTTCGCTCGGCCGCGACGAGCTGATCGGACTTTGCGGCGAACACGAAGTCGCTCTCGGTCAGACCGTCGATCGTGTGAGTCCAGATTGTCACCGTAACCTGCCCCCACGACAGTCCGAGATCTGGATGGTGGCCCTGCTCCTCGGCCATCTCTCCGACCCGGACGGTGAAATCGAGCGCCTGACGAAAGTCGTCGAACCGGTAGATCTTCTCGAGATGATGTTCGTTGACGACCTGCCAGTCATTCCCCAGTTGTTGCTGATGCGCCACCAGCTCGTCGCCCGTCAGCGGCGGCACGCCACCGCGACACGGCACACACTGCTTCGATGCCAAGTCGGTCATCGTTCTTCCCTTCCCGGGGACCCGACGGCCTCCAGGCGGCGTCCAAAACTGACGGTGTGGCCACAAGCCAGCACTCGGCTAGTCTATAGTGAGCCAACACGCTCACCCCAGGAGGAGAATCGATGGCCGACCAGGAGCAAAACTTCGCCAATCACACGCGTCTCGTCGCACCATTTCACTACGTCGCCTTCCCGATCTTGCTCCTCAACATTATCTGGGGGGTTCGCGGTCTCTTCAACGGCATCACGTTCGACTCGATCCTGAATCTCTTGGTTGCTGTGGCGCTGATCATCGTCGCGCTGTTCGCCCGTGTCTTCGCGCTAAAGGCCCAAGACCGTGTGATTCGGCTCGAGATGCGGCTGCGCATGCGGGCGCTGCTGCCCCAGGACCTGCAGGGTCGAATCAACGACTTCACAGCGACCCAGATGGTCGGCATGCGGTTCGCCAGCGACGCCGAGCTACCGGAGCTCGCGCGCACGGTGCTCGACCAGAACATCACCGCCGCCACACCGATCAAGAAGCTGGTCAAGGACTGGCAGGCGGACTATTGCCGCGTATAGCACGCCCCAGGGTCCAAGACACCGCTGCATCCACGGTGCCGAGAACAGGCTTGTTACGCGGTGGAACGGTTCGCGATTGAACCGTCGCTGCCTATCGCTTCCAGTAGCAGAACTCCGGCTCGTAACACGTTCCGTCCAAGTCGCCGACGCGTTCCTGCAGGTGCGCCTGCGCATCGCCAATCGCGGTGTTGTACACAGACGGACCGAGTTCCTTGAGAAAGAACTCGAGGAGCAATCCGGCCTTCAGGTCGCCAATCTCCTGTTCCATGTCCTCTTCGAAGTAGCGCTTGATCGAGGAAATCAGCCGTTGCCGTGTCTCTGGTCTGAGCTTGATCGACATCGGTCTACCAGCTCCAATCGGGCGCGCAAACGGTCGGGTGACCCCGGGCGACGTTAACCGCCGTCCCATCAGCCAGGTCCGATATCGACGACCCCGGTCTCCAACGAGTGGTCGGCGCCAACAGGAGGAGACCAGCCTTCTGAATCAGCTGCTTCAGTATCCCCGATCCGTGTCGCAGGTGCCTGCTGGAGCCTCGTGTGTGCCTGCTCACAGATCGTCGTACTCCGCCCTGACCTCATCTGGACCATACGATCGCTCCAGTCGCCGCACGACGAAGTGTCCGCGCGCGATGTCTTGAAAATGGTCGAGGAATATAACGTTGATCCCAGCACCACCAATGGCCCCGATTATTGGAATCGACTGAGCGGCCGCCTTTTCCGACACCGTGACGCCAAAGCGAGACGCTACCTGCGCAATGAAGCGGGAAATGGCAGGGCCTCCCGTCTTCGCGAGACCGTTCTCGGCAATCTGTTGAGCGGCCCCGGCCACTGCACGCGACAAGGCGGTCCGGACAGCAAAATAGCCTGTCTCGGCCGCGTCATCCGCCGTTGACAAGCCTCCCAGCGCAAAGACCTCAATGCAGGCCAGCTTTGTCTCGAGCAGCGAAATGCGCTCGCCTTCGCTGCGGGCGACGTCCATGATGGAACGCAGCATAACGACTGCGGAAATCGGTAGCTCAATGGCCAACGCGGGAAGTCCGAGCCCGCCACCCCCTGCCCCGGTCGCCGTCACGACCATCTTGTGGAGGACGTTCCGTGAGGGTGCCGGCCCGCTGTCGTCCATTGTGGCAATCGCGAGACGTAACGCCGTCTGCAAAGCGGCCTCTGTGGCACCCTTGATTGTGTCGGACCAGGTGATGGGCAGAAACTCGAAGCCCTTCTCGATGGGGGACCCGACAACGTTGGTTATCCTTGCTGCAAAACTTGGATTCTCGAGCAGGCCCTTGGCGTACCGAAGGTCGTTCAGGTCCGACATCTTCATGGCTATCGTCGCTCTAGTGGTCCCGGTCATAAGTACGGTCAGGCACCGAGGGCCCGCTGAGTGGGGTCGCGCTCGCTCCGCCTTGCGCGAGGACGGAGCATACCGGCAGTA
>JASLOY010000649.1 GCA_030745255.1 Vicinamibacterales bacterium | reverse complement strand
CCCCGTCCTGGTGTAAGCGTGATTACTGGTCGAGCAATGCCGCCAGCATGCTGAGATCGCCATCGATGTCCGGATTCGGGGTCAGGCGGAGCAGGTGGGCCAGGAACGGGTAGATGTGTACGCTGTCGACCGGCCCGATGCGACGACCGGGGGCGATCTCGCCTCCCGTGGCCAGGAAGATGCCGTGCATGTCAGACGCCCGTGGATCCCACCCGTGCATGCCTGTCGGCGGGGCTCTGCCACCGAACCCCACCATCGCGCCAGGCTCGGTCACCACCACGACGTCGCCGATGCGCGCGTGAGCCCGATAGTGCAGCGCGTCTGGCACCTCGGCTCGCAGATACGCGCGGCCATCGCGCAACTGGTCGTTGATGTCGTCCCGGACGGCCCGCGCCCGCACCATATCGCCCCCGACAAACAGGTTGGCGCCGGTTCCGGTGACCACGGTGCGGATGCCCGTGATGGTCGCGATGTCGCGGAGGTCCACAACCCGGGTCGGGTCGACGGCTCCCATGCCGTGGTCCGACACCGCGACCACAGACACCTGGTCGGCGTGCGGCAAGCGCTCGATGCCGTCCAACAGGTGTCCGAGCGCGGCGTCGACCTGACCGACCGCAGCTTCGACTGCCCCGGTCGCCGGACCCGTGTCGTGCCCGGCGCCATCAACGGCCGAGAAGTAGAGCGTGATCAGATGTGGGCGCTCCCCGTCTGGCATCGACAACCAGGCCAGCACCTGGTCCACTCGCTCCAGGCGCGATCCGCGATTGTCGTAGGGCGTCCAGAACGTCGGACGAACTCCTCCGATCGCGGCTTCCGTGCCCACGAACAGCATGGCCGCCGCCACCATGCCCTGGGTCTCTGCCGTGACCCAGATCGGTTCGCCGCCATACCACGTGCCGTCCTGAACACTGGACGAGTTCTGATAGTTGTATTGCTCGTCGCGCGTCGGGTCGAAGAAACGGTTGCCGACAATGCCGTGGTGCTCTGGATAGAGCCCGGTGGCGATGGAGTAGTGGCTCGGGAACGTCAGCGACGGGTAGACCGGTATCAGCGCATCGGCAACGGCGCCGGTGCCGGCCACCCGGTCGAAGTTCGGCGTGTCGTAGCGTGACAGGTAGTCGTGCCGGAAGCCGTCGAATGAGACCAGCACGACGTACGGCTTGTCGAGCGTTTCCGGTGCGTTGACGCCACCAGTGCCTTCGGGCGTGCGAACCGGCAGCGTCTGGGCCGCTGCGCCACTGCCGACCGGCCCGGTCGGCGGCGGTTCGGTGGCGGCTGGTGCACCGCAGGCGAGCAGGATCGCCAGGGCCGCCAGCGTCAGCAGAGCGCCCAAAGCCCGTAGCCGGGAGCCAATAGCCTTACTTCCCACGGTCGTGGAGTGCCCGGACGCTTGGGAGCCGTCGGAGGGAAATGGGGTGAGTGACGGGGATTGAACCCGCAACATCCGGAGCCACAGTCCGGCGCTCTACCATTGAGCTACACTCACCACGACAAAACAGCGAGACGGCAAACGAAAAGTTTAGCACCGGCTCGGCGCTGCGAGCAACGACGTCACCCTGTCGTTCGGTCGCGTATGAGCTAACGCGATAAGATAGGTCTGATGTCGAATTCGTACCTCGATCCCGTCGACGAGACGTCGCGCGTGGCGTCGGCCCGTTCCCCGGTGACCGACGACTCGGTCCGCGCCGTGCGTGTGCTGATTGACGCGTATCGTCTGTCGGCCGAATCGCGCGACAAGCGCCGTGTCGACAGCGAGCTCCTTGTCGCCAGGCAAGTCATGGAGGAACTGGTTCCAAGCACCATTCCGACACTGGAGGGGCTCGACATCGGTGGTGTCATCGAGGCCTCGCTCGAGGTCGGTGGCGACTACTTCGAGT
>JASLOY010000648.1 GCA_030745255.1 Vicinamibacterales bacterium | reverse complement strand
AGCTCCATAGGTCGCAAACAGGCGCAGAACCGTCCACTGTAGTCCGTGTGCCGCTTCGAGCGTCCGGAGAAAACCTTCGCAGGCGGTCTTGCAGACCGCGTATATGGTCCCGGGCTGCAACGATGCCGTCTCGCAGATCGGGCTAGACGGCTGTTCCCCATAGACGGCCGATGAGCTCAGATAGACCACCGGGGTATCGCTTCTGGCACACCAGTCGAAGATCTGCATGGCCCCTACCGTATTCACCCGCACATTCTCCGACGGTTCTTCAAGCGAGCGACCACCCGGGTGCGCGGCACCGTGCACGACCACGTCGGGCTCGTGACGCGCCAGGCACTCGACCGCCGCGGGTCCGGCCACGTCGAACCGCTCCCATACCACGTGTTCAGGCGTGTCACGCCACGTACCGATGCTGAAGTCGTCACAGGCGATGACGCTGTGGCCGCGCGCCGCCAGCAGGCGCGTCACGGCCGAACCGATCAGTCCGGCGGCACCCGTCACGAGAATGCGGCTACCGAGGATCTCTGTTGGATTCGTCATCGCTGGCGTACAGCTCGATGGTCGGGTCTAGCCGCTCGGCTGCCGCTCATGTCCCGGAATCGGGGCGGCGAACGTCACATCATTCGACGCACGCTGCTCCTCGTACTTGCGCTTGAACCAATTGTGCCGGCGTTCCGCCTCGGCTACCTCGAACTCCGCCCGACGGAGGTTGAACTGGCGTGCGCTGGAGGCGACATCGACGGGCTCGTTGCCGACGACGTTGAACTGACTGATGACCACCATACGCGACTCCGGAGAGATGTTATGGGACGAACCGTGCACCACTCCCCCGTGGAAAAAGACGGCGTCTCCTGGCTCACCCTCGATCGCCACGATGCCGTGATCGCGGTGCAGGCGCGCCAGCGTGGGCGGCGGCACCATGTACTTGGCGAGCCCGTTGATATTGACGAACGGTTCGTGCTCGATGAAGCCGAGACGATGGGTGCCGGACATCACGTGAAGCGCTCCGTTCCGAGCCGTGTGGGACTGGAGGAACACCATCCCGGTCATCAGGTCGTGACGCCGGTAGCCCCGATCCTTCCAGTAGACAAGATCCTGGTGGAAGTACTCGACTGTGCCACACCACGCCGCCTTGAGGTTCACCTTGCTGGCCCACATGTAGACGGGGGCACCCAAGAGCGTGGAGGCGACCTCACCGAGCGACGGAGCCGCGGCGATCCGCGCAATCGGATGATCTCCAATGTGCGCAACAGAAAAAACCGCCAGGGGCACACCCGGCTCCTGCTCCGTCCACGACTTTGCCAGGTCGGCTGGATTCTGAGCACGCAGCCACGCACACGCGTCCTCGGCGGTAGCGGGTTCCATCAGGTGTCGGTGAACGTAGTAGCCGTCCCGGCGAAATGCCTCGACAGCCCCAGGCGCGACGCTCAGCTGCTCAGACATGTCGTACACCTTCTCCGACCGAGGACCTCAGTTCATCGGTTAGCGCTGTGATCCACCGGTGTCTCCAGTCGGTTTGGCAGAGAGCGAATCGGTCCACGAATGCACGGCGAGCGTCCTGAATCATTCGACCCTGCCACCACGCCTCGGCGTCCTCGTACACCTCGGCCAGCTTCGTCGCCGCCGCCTCTGGCGCGTCCCACAGAACGCCGATGTCCCGCAGCGTCTGCAGATCTGCGACAACTTCGTCGCGTACCTCCCACCGGGCGCGATCCCAGAACATGACGGTCGGAACGTTTGCCACCATCAGCTCCAGCAGTGGCTCGGGCCGTGGAAGGCTTCCGGTATGGGTGACGAGGATCCGAGCGTCGCTGTGGCGCATCACGCCGCTCCTTCCCCCCGAGAGGCTAGCCGCCGTAGCGCGTTTCGAACATCTGATAATCCTCGAGGCCTACAATCTCATCAC
>JASLOY010000647.1 GCA_030745255.1 Vicinamibacterales bacterium | reverse complement strand
ACTGCCAGGAAGTCGGCGTCGAGTTTCGACAGATCGCCGACGAAAGTCGCCGCCAGCAGCCCCAGAGTCCAGTCAGGGCGCAGTTCACGCATCTTCTCGACGGCCGGGTACTTCAGTGACATCACGACCACCTCGTCGCTCATGTCGAGGGACTCGACGATCTCGATCGTGCGCTCCTCAAGGCGCACATCGTGACCGTAGTACTTGAGCTCGATGTTGACGAGAGCTCTGCCGCGGCACAACTCCAACACCTCCGAGAGCAGCGGGACACGCTCAGCCCGCAGTTTCCCGAGCTGGAGAACCGAGCGTTTGTCGTCAAGTTGAACCGCCTGTTCCGGTTCTAGACCCTGCGAGCGGCCCGTCACGTGACTCGTTGGACCTTGCCTGGTGGCGTCGGATCGGCGGGAACGATGGCTCAGTGAACGAGCGAGAGTTGGGCGGCGCCAAGCACCTTGCGGCTGGCTGCCTCTTGAATGAACGCGACGACACGCAGCTGGTCTCGGTTCCAGCTTGGCTCGAGCGGCACAGCGATGTCGGTCTCGTAGGGCTTCGCCATGACCGTGGGGAGCTGCTCCACATGCTCGAGCCGGCGGGCCACCGCGGTGTGACGCAGGCGACGCCGTGCGTTCTCTCCTCGCAAGACGTTGGTGGCGAGCCCGGTCTCGGTCACGGCGAGCCAGAGCTCGGCACTCTCGCCGTCCGGCAGCTCCGGCAGGCTGGCAATCCGTATCCGGATGGTCAGGACGTCCGACGCCTGCGCTCCCGTCCACTGCACACGCATCTCCGCCTTCGGCGATGCGACGGCCCGCGCGATGATCCGACGAACGTCGTCCTCGAGGCTCCCGACGAGCGCAGTCCGGCCATCGACCACCATCTGCGGGGTGTAGCTCGCCGGTTCCCCCAACGCCCGGCGGTAGACCTCCTGCCGCTCGGTGAATGCTACCGAGGAGAACGGATCGCGCCAGCCGAGCCCGTTCCAGTAGTCGACATGCTCGCTCACCCCGATGATCTGTGCGCCCGGCACCGGTTGCTCGGCTTCGAGCCGAATCAGGAGGGCGTCGGCAGGTGGGCAGCTCGAGCACCCTTCGGAGGTAAACAGCTCCACGAGCACCGGGATGCCCGGGTCCTCCTGGCGAGACGCCGCCTGCGCCAGCCAGACCGCGCCGCCGACCACCCACGCGACACCAAGCACCGCCGCCAGGGCGACCATCGAGCGCGAGGCGCGTTGCTCCCCCTTGTCGAGTCTCATCGGTCCATTATCATTTATGTCGGCCACGAAGCATGGCGGACGAGAAGATATCGGACGAAACCGTCGGAGGGCCGTGCCATGAACACCTCGAGTATCTTCGTCTTGTTGCTTCTCGTCTGGTGCGTGACGCCGGTGGCAATGACGCAATCGGAACCTTCCATCGTGTTCTCTCGCGTGTGCAACATCGAACCGGGCCAGGACGCGGCCGCCGTGGCACTCGCTCGGCAGATGGTCGCCCTCGTCAACGAGCGCTACCCGGGCGCCGAGATGACGGCCCGCACAGGTCGCTGGATGACCGGCTTCCAGTCGCTCGCAGCGCCCGTCAACCAGATCCGCTTCACCGAACAGCACCCCGACCTGGAGACCCGCGACACATTCACCGCGATCCTCTTGGGTGACGACGACTTCGAGACGCTCCAGCGGAAGGTGGCCGAGGTGATCGATTTCGGCAGCTGCGCCGACACACAGTTCCGGGCCAGGCCGTAGGTATCACTGGGGCCGAAAACCGGCCTGCCGATATAATCCAAGATATGCCGCCTGTTGTCAGACAACGCTGGATGACGCGGCTCGTGGTCGGCCTGGTCACGGCCGTGCTGCTCGTCGCGGCCGGGTCTGCGCAGGTGCGCTGGGGCGGGCAGCGGCGCAGCCGGGTGCCGC
>JASLOY010000646.1 GCA_030745255.1 Vicinamibacterales bacterium | reverse complement strand
CAGAGCCTGGTCATCGACGGCGTGACCGTCCAGGAGGCCAGGGCGGGAGACATGATCCACAACATCCCGGAGCTGATCGAGTACGCGTCGTCGCTCATCACCGTGTTCCCTGGTGACGTTCTGCAAAGCGGGACGTCGGGCGGAACCGGCGCCGGTCGCGTCCAGCGCGCGACAGGCTCTGGGTACCTGCAGGCGGGCGAGACGATCAGCGCCAGCATCGAGGGCATCGGCACGCTGACCCACACGGTCGTAGCCGAGGAGAGCGTTCCGGCCGACCTGTCCGGCGCGCAGCTGCCGCCGGTCGAGTCGTATCGCGGCCGCGGCCGCTGACGGGGCGGTGAGCCCGACACCTCACCCCCCACGTCCGTCGGGCGTCAGACAGCAACGCCGGCCGGTTCACCCGGCCGGCGTTGCTCTTTCCGCCAGTCCGCCACATCTCCAACGTCAGCACTCGATCAGCCACGTCCACAAGCCAGGTGAGCGGGCGTAGCGGTACGTCGATGCGTCGGACCGCCGGCATGGTCCGATTCTAGGGCTTCGGCTCGATAACGACCCGCCCCAGCCCCTCGTCGTCGCTGGGCAGCTCGCGTTCGCCGGGCGGATACCCGTTGAGCTGGAAGATATACGCAAGGACGTCCGCGTAGGCCAACCGGCTCAAGCCGCCGGGATCGTCTTCCGGCATCGTGGCATCGAGAAACTCAAAGAGCGACCTGGCGGTGCCGGACCAGTTCCGCTGGAATCCGGTGCCGCTGAGCGTGGCGGGAGGGTGGCATTCAGCGCACGACATGCCGAATGTGGTCTCCCCGCGGCCGGCCTGCTCCGCGGTGTAGGCGCCCTCCAGCACTGAGAGCGGCACTTGTTGGACGGTGGGCTCCTGCGCGGAAGCGGGCACCGCCACAGCCGCTCCGAGCCACGGCAGCATAGCGACCGTTCGGAGCACCGAGCGACGCTTCGGTTGTCGGCTCATTGAATGTATCGCCCGACCGGTCCCGGCGGACGACGCAATGCGATCAGGGAAGTCTGAAGACAAAGAGTATGTTGCCGCCAGACGGCTGCCGGATCTCCCGGGTGTAACGCCGGTAGTTGACGCCACCGCCGGCGGCAATGGCGACATACTGCACGTCGTCGACCATGTATGAGACCGGATAACCGCCTGCGCTGGAATTGAGGATCTGCTCCCACAGTATGTCCCCGGTCTCGGCGTCGAAGGCCCGAAAGCGCCGCTCGTCGTCGGTGACAAACACCAGACCCCCGTTCGTGGTCAGGACCGAACCGCCAATGCCGGCACGCTGGCGGTGCACCCACCGGGTCTCGCCCGTCGCGACATCCACGGCCGTGAACTGCCCGACCAGGTCGTCGCCATCCGGTCGCTGCGCCGGCATGATGCGCGCCGAACCGTGGTGTGCGCCGATTGTCGGCTGTAGCTGATTGAGCGTGAGATTCATGCAGGTGTGGTTGGTCGGCGCATACAGCGCATTCGTCGAGGGGTGATAGGCGACGGCCTGCCAGTTGATGCCGCCGGTTGCGGTCGGACAGACGAAGACCGCCTCCCCAATCGCTGCTTGCTTGAGAGCCGGATTGAGGATGACGCGACGGCTTTCAGCATCGACGTCGACGACGACGTTCTGGTAGTTGGTGGACCGGGCCCAGAGGAAATCCCCCGTGGCGGCATCCAGTGTCCAGATGATGCCGGTCTTGCCCGGAATCCCGGTCACGACCTTCCGCCGCTCACCCGGCGTGACCGAGGTGTTCAGCCATTCGACGACGTCGGGATTCGGTGCCACCACCGTCTCGACCAGCAGGCGCGCGAACGGATGGTCGAGATCCCACTCGTCGTTGGGCAGATGCTGGAAATACCACACGATCTCGCCGGTGTCGGCATCGAGGGCGAGCGTCGAGTTCGTATAAAGGACATCGCC
>JASLOY010000645.1 GCA_030745255.1 Vicinamibacterales bacterium | reverse complement strand
CGCGCCTTGATGTGAATGAGTGTGGCCGCCATCACCAGAAACTCGCCTGCGGTATCGAGGTCGAGCTCCTTCATGAGGTCGAGATAGTTGAGGTACTGCGTCGTGATGAGCGCGATCGGGATGTCGTAGATGTCGACTTCGTGCTTCTTGATCAAGTGCAGCAGCAGATCGAGCGGCCCCTCGAAGTTCTCGAGCTTGATCGGGTACTGCTCGAGTATCGATTCGAACTCGTCGGCGTGGTCGTGGACGTCGGACACCTATGTGTTCCCCAAGGCGGCAGAAGGTCTTCTGACTTCTACGTATAGTTGAGCCCCACCGCTTCCCGGACCTGCGTCATCGTCTCCCGGGCGATCGTCCGTGCGCGGCTCGACCCGTCCATCAAGATCTCCCGCACGCGCGTGGGCTGTGCCAGTACCTCGGCCCGGCGCTCGCGTATCGGGTCGAGCATCGTGTTGATCGCTCGCACCAGCTTCTGCTTGACCTCGACGTCCCCCACAGTGCCGGCGCGATACCGGGTCTTCAAGTCGTCGACCTCTGCCACGTCGGGATTGAAGGCGTCGTGGTAGACAAACACCGGGTTGCCTTCCACCGTACCTGGAATGTCGGCGCGGATCCGCTTCGGATCCGTGAACATCCTCATCACCTTCTTCTTCACGGACTCGGCGTCGTCCGATAGGGCGATCGTGTTGCCGTAACTCTTGCTCATCTTGCGGTTGTCGAGACCGGGTAACCGTGGGAAATGGCTCAAGAGCGGCTGCGGCTCGGGAAACAGCTCGCCGTAGAACCCGTGGAACCGGCGGATGACCTCCCGGTTCAGCTCGAGGTGCGCCACCTGGTCCTCGCCCACCGGCACATACTGCGCCTTGTAAATCACCACATCGGCACCCTGGAGCAGCGGATAGCCGAGAAAGCCGAGGGTCGAGAGGTCTTTCTCGACCAGCTGCGCAATCTGCTCCTTGTAGGTCGGCACCCGCTCCAGCCACGGAATCGGGACGACCATCGACAACAACAGATACAGCTCGGCGTGCTCCGGCACCAGCGACTGCACGAACAGGGTGGACTGCTCCGGGTCGACACCGGCCGCAATCCAGTCGGCGACGTTGTCATACGCGTAGGAGGTCAACCCGTCGGTGTCGGCGTACTCGCTGGTCAGGGCGTGCCAGTCAGCCACGAAATACATGCAGTCGTATGTCGACTGCAGGTCGGCCCACTGGTGCAACGCGCCTACGAGGTGCCCGATGTGTAGCTTGCCGGTGGGACGCATGCCGGAGACGACGCGTGGCTTCACTGTAGCAACAACCCCATGAGAAAGGAGAACGGCGGCCCGATCAGCCGTGAGAGCCAGCCGGTCGCCATGAGCACAATCAAGATCAGGAAGCCATACGGCCGGATGAGCCGATCGTAGCCGACTGCCAAAGCCTCGGGCAGCACCCCCGCCAGCACGTTTCCGCCGTCGAGCGGTGGGACCGGCAGCATGTTGAACACCGCAAGCAGCAAGTTGAGCTGCAACATGGCAAACCCGATTGTCGCCAGCGTACCCGGTATCCCCTCCGACGCTTCCAGGCCACCCGGTACGACGCCGAGCAGGCTGGAGGCCCCAATCGCCAGCAGGATGTTGCTGGCCGGACCTGCCGCCGCGATGACCAGAAAATCCCGGCGATGATTCTTCAGGTTGGCGGGGTTGACCGGCACCGGCTTCGCCCAGCCGAAGATGAACCCACCCGCCAGAATCCCCAGCAACGGCAACATGACGGTCCCGACCGGGTCGACATGCACCACCGGGTTGAGCGAGATCCGGCCCAGCCGACGCGCGGTCGGGTCCCCATACCAGTCCGCGGTCACGGCGTGCGCCGTCTCGTGGACCGTCAAGGAAAACAGCAGGACGGAGAGAATGATGAGGAGCTGACCGATATCTGGCAAGTC
>JASLOY010000644.1 GCA_030745255.1 Vicinamibacterales bacterium | reverse complement strand
CCCACCAAGGGCGGTGCTGGGCTCTTGCTCAGCGGGGTCGAATACTGCCGGCATGCTCCCTTCTCGCGTCTACAGCGAGCCGTCCGCGGTAACCGCCGGCTGGACCCTCGGTGCGTGACCGGACTTATGACCGCTAAGAGCTGAGCGCGTTGTCGAGCTGCACCTGCTCGAGGCGGCTGAGCGTCGGCGTCAGGATGTCCTCGATTCCACCCGGGCCCAGTGTGACGTTGACCGACTGGGCGCCAGGCCCTGCATGGGAGCCCTCATCGACAAAACAGGCGAACCTCCGCCGCGACCCGCCATCCACGAGCGCCTCCACGACACGCGCAGCTGCCGACGCCAGGGCAAAGGGGCCGGGTGGCCAGAGCTGTTCGAGACGCCGCCGCAGCCGCGCCAGCTGGGGCGGCGACAGTGTCTCTTCGAGCGGATAGCCGCCGATCGTGGCGCTGCTCCAGGGGACGACCGGGCGTGCCGGAGGCACGCCCAGAAGGTTGATAGCGATCTGGCCAGGTGAGACACCGGCCTCGAGTGAGACCAGCGCCCGCAGACCCGACATAAAGGCCCCGGGACCCGAACCGAAGACCCGCCTGCGATCGATGCCAAGTTGCCGCACGCAGGCGGCAACCAGCGGTCCTTGCGAGGCGCCGGCACACACGATCGGAGTGCGACCGGTCAGGGCTGCGACCCGGTCCAACAACGCCAGCGCCGCCTCGCCGCGCCATTCCCCGTCCGGTGTGTCGGCCGGGCCGGTCACGACGACCGCAGCCGAGCCGATGACCGCATCGATGTCACCTGCGGCGGTCACCCGTGTGTCGAACCGCTCGACAGACCCGGCTTGCTGGATGTCCAGTGCCTTGCCGGCCGCGACGCCAGACGAGGGGTCGACAAGGCGGACCGCACCGACCCGGTCACGCCCGGCCAGCGTGTGGGAAAGCGTGCCGCCGAGCGTACCGGCTCCGAGGACCGTGATGATCGACATCGAGGAATCAGTGTGTGTCAGCCAGAGACCTGTCGCAGGGCCACAGCCATTGTAGTGTCCCGAGTCGGCCGTCGTCTTGCCAGCCCGGCGGGTCGGTTCGTAACATATACCTCGAGAACCGAGGCCAGATGCCACCGATGGCGTCGCGCGGTCGAGATGATGTTGGAGGCAGGCTCACATCGATACTCCAATGACAGATGCATCGCAGTTCATTGGCCGGTCAGCGGTTGTCACCGGAGGCTCCCGTGGGATCGGTCTCGCTACCGCCATCGCGCTTCGGTCGGCTGGCGCCGACGTCCTGATCTGCGGCCGGTCTGCCGACGCGCTCGAGGCGGCGGCTGCTCAGATCGCAAGTGTGCCGGCCGTAGCCGGTCGGCTGGTTACCCAGACGGCCGACGTGCGTGAACCTGAACAGGCCGAGCGGCTGATTGCCTCAGCCGTCGAGCAGCTGGGCGGAGTAGAGATCCTGATCAACAACGCTGGTGTCGGCCGGTTCTCGCCGTTGGCCGAGCTGGAGGTTGACGACTGGCGGGAGATGATCGAGACAAACCTCTCGGGCGTCTTCCATTGTTGCCGGGCGGCGATCCCCGCCATGAAACAACGTGGCGGTGGCTGGATCATCAATGTGAGCAGCCTCGCCGGAAAGCATCCTTTCGCCGGTGGCACCGCCTACTGCGCCTCGAAAGCCGGTCTCAATGCGCTCACCGAATCGCTGATGCAGGAGGTGCGACGCGACGGCATCCGCGTGAGCTGCGTGTTGCCAGGCTCGGTCGATACCAGGTTTGCAGGAAACGAGTCGTCCGCAGACGCTGGCTGGAAGCTGGCTGCGTCGGATGTCGCGCAGACGGTGTTCGATCTGCTTTGTCACCCTCCGCGCAGTTTGCCGAGCCGCGTCGAGATACGCCCCTCGGTACCTAGGAAGTAGCGGATAACCCTTTTGCCAGC
>JASLOY010000643.1 GCA_030745255.1 Vicinamibacterales bacterium | reverse complement strand
CCACGACCTGAGCCAGGTCGACGGCGCGGCTCACGTGGCGGTGCTCAAGGCAGTCGTGTCTCAGGCGAGCGCGGCGATTCCGGTGGTGCCGCTCTACATTTCGGTGCTGTTTCGCGTGATGAAGGACGCCGGCACACACGAAACCATTCTCGATCACATTCAACGCTTGTTCCGCGACGAGCTGTACGGGGCCGGGCCGCGCAACGTCGACGAAGTGGGGCGTATCCGCGTCGACGATCGGGAACTGGCTGCGGCGGTGCAGGACGAGGTGAAACGGCGCTGGCCGATCATCGCAACCGAGAACCTCGATCGGCTCGCCGACCTCGCGGGCTATCGGAGCGACTTCCTGAAGATTTTCGGGTTTGGCCTCGAGGGTGTCGACTACGACGCCGACGTCGACCCGATGCTGGCTGAATTCAGTACGCCATGAGCCGCCTTCGCAAACCGTGGTCCCCTCATGCGGAATAGTTCGCCCTGCGTTGGGCACGAATCGCCGAATCGGCCCGGAAGCCGCTCAAACGGGCGGGCCTGGGTCCCGCAGCCTTGGCCCCCAATTTGCGTGTGCTGAAGCCGATGCGAAAACGAAGCTCCCCCATTCGATGGATTGGCACGCTGGCCCCCCTCCTGCTGACGTTCCTTGCTGGGTCGTCGGCCGCGGGTCAATCGTTGCAGCCGGCAGACTGGGACGACCGCATCCGGCTCCGGGAGGCTGTCGATCTGAATCCCGACCCCGCGATCGTCGAGGTCGAGTTCGAGGCTCGTGTCGCGACGGTCGAAATCGCGCCCGGCGTGGAGGTCGAGGCCTGGACCTACAACGGAATGATTCCCGGACCGCTGATTCGCGTCGGTGTCGGCGACCGGCTGATCGTGCACTTCACGAACAACCTGCCGGAATCCAGCACGATTCATTGGCATGGGCTGCGGATACCGATCGAGATGGACGGCGTGCCCGGCTATTCGCAGCCGCCGGTGGAGCCTGGCGAGTCGTTCACCTACGACTTCGTGGTGCCGGATGCCGGCATCTTCTGGTATCACCCGCATGTGATGTCGGCGGGTCAGGTCGGTTTCGGTCTCTATGGTGGGTTCCTCGTGGAAGACCCCGCCGAGGATGTGACCGTCGGCGTGGCCGACGACCTCGTCATCGTGCTCAGCGACATTGACCTCAACGATCAGGGCCAGCTGGCGTCGCCGGACACCGGCGGGTCGGTGGGGATGTTGTTCGGACGCGAGGGAAATCACGTGCTGGTCAACGGGCGGGAAACACCCGCGCTGGTGGCGCGCGTCGGTGCACCGCAGCGCTGGCGGCTGGTCAACGCGGCCAAGAGCCGGTATTTCATGCTGGACCTTGGCGAGGGGCACGTCTTCAGGAAGATCGGCGGCGACGGTGGCCTGGTGGAATATGCCGAGGACCACGAGTTTCTGGTGCTGGGCGCTGGCGAGCGGGCCGATGTCATCGTGCGCCCCACCGGCGAGCCCGGCGGCGAGCTGCTGCTGCGGTCGCTGCTGCACGACCGCGGCTACGGGAGCACCGAGTTTCGCGATTTCGAAGATCTGATCGCCATCGACCTCGCCGACATGTCGCCCTACAGCGGCGGACCGCTACCGGAGACGCATCGGGAGATTGAGCCTTACGACATAGCGGGTGCCACCGAGGTGAGCCTCCGGCTGACCGTGGCGCAGGACCCATCCGACAAGACCTTCGAGTACGGCATCAACGACGTGCCGTTCTGGAAGGCGCAGCCGGTGCTGGCCAAGCTCGGCGAGACGCAGATCTGGACGGTGGAGAACACCACGGCATGGTCACACCCGCTGCATCTCCACGGCTTCTTCTTCCTGGTGCTCGACGAGAACGGAGATCCGGTCCGGCCGCTCGAGTGGAAAGACACGGTCGACATCCCGTTCGAGGACAGCGTGCGTCTGGCCGTCCGATTCGACGAGCGACCCGGCACCTGGATTTTCCACTGCCACATTCTCGACCA
>JASLOY010000642.1 GCA_030745255.1 Vicinamibacterales bacterium | reverse complement strand
CGACGAGCTGCGGTAGATGGCGGCAATGCACTCGTCGCCCACCACGAAGCTGCGGATGTCTCGGCCATGCTTCTCGATGTATTGCTGGATATAGAAGATCGAGTGGTGGTAGCTGCCGAGAATCGTCTTGTGCTCGAGGATCGTCTCGGCCGCCTCCCGGTCGTTGACCTTTGAGAGCAGCCGACCCCAGGACCCCACTGCCGGTTTCAGGACTGCCGGGTAGCCGACCTCCTCGATCGCCTCGATCGCCGAGTCTTCGGTGAAGGCGATCCGCAGCGCGGGTTGCGGCACGTCGTGGTCCTTCAGCGCGAGCGAGGTCAGGATCTTGTCGCCGCAGACACTGGCCACGTCGGCCGTATTCACGCAGCGGATGCCGGCGCTCTCGAACAGCCGTAACCCGTGCATCGCGCGCGAATGGTTGATACAGCGCTCGAGCACCACGTCTACCGCGGGTGCGTGCTCGAGGTCGAAGACGAGACGGCGGTCGTCGAGCATGACGACCTCGGCATCGGGATGCCGCTCGAGCGCCTCGAGCAGCAGCTTCTCTTCTGTTCTGATCAGCGAGTGAAGGAAACCAACCCTCATTCGCCCCAGTCCTCCTCGGTCTGGGGTGCCTCGCTGACCGTCGCCGGGTCGAGCCCGGTCACTTCGAGCTCGGTGCCGCAGTCGGGGCATTCGAGCAGCTCACCAACTACGGCGTCGTCGGTGAGTGAGACCGTGGCACTGCAGACGGGGCATTCAGGCATCGCGGGCTCCTTGGCAGGCTACTCCGCGCGCAAAGAGGTCAAGGGGTCGACGCGCGTCGCGCGACGGGCTGGAACGTAGCTGGCGCCGAGCGCCGTGACGCAAAACACCACGACGACGGCACCCAGCGTGAGCGGGTCTCGGCTGGTGACGCCGAACAGCATGCTGTCGAGGAAGCGCGTCGTCCAGAGCGCGCCGGCGACGCCGACTGTCACACCGACCAGCGCCAGACCCAGACCGCGCATCGAGACCATGCGAATGAGACCCGCCGCGTCGGCTCCCAGGGCGATCCGGATCCCCAGCTCGCGTGTGCGCTGCGTCACGGCGTAGGCGAGCACCCCGTAGATGCCGATGGCCGCCAGCAGCAACGCAACGACCGCCAGTCCGACGCCGGTGGTGACATAGAAGCGTGTCTCGGCCAGCGCGTCGTCGCGGCGGTTGGCCATCGTCGCCACATTGTGTAGCGGTAGGTCCGGATCGAGCCGAGTGACGCTGTTCCGGATCAACGCGGCCATCGTGCCGGTGTCTCCTGACGTGCGTACCGCGCCGGCCAGGGTCGTCAAGGGGCTGAACCGGGGTCCTGGCTTGGGAAACTGTAGATACGAGAAGTAGATCTCTGGTCTGACACTGCCGTCCGGCTCGGCCGGGGCGGTGTCGCCGACCACGCCGACGATCCGGATCGGTTCCGGGGTACGCAGAATCTCGAACTCGGCGCCGAGCGCCTCGGTGGTCGGAAAATACTGTCGAGCGAAAGCATTGTTGACCACCGACACCGGCGGTTGCCCGGTGATATCCCGGTCGGTCAGGCCGCGTCCCTCGAGGAGCGGGATGCCCAACCCGCGAAAGAAGCCGGCGGTCACCATGCGAATGGCGACCACCGCTGGCTCGGCCCGCTCTCCGTCGATCGTGAGGCCGCCGGCCTGCATCGGCGGCAGGGTGGGCAGACTGTTACCGAGCATGACCGCGTCGGCGCCTGGTAGCGCCCCGAGCGCCTCGTGCAGCTGCGTGTAGATCGGTTGCCGCTGCGCCGTTTCGGCGTACCGATAACGTGGAAGCGTAATCTGAAAACTGACGACACCGTCCGGGTCGAACCCTGGATCGACCTGTAGCAGTCGCACGAAGCTGTTGGCCAGCAGCGCCGCCCCGACCAGCAGCACCGTGGCTGCGGCGACCTGGGCCATCGCCAACACCGAGGATGGGCGGCTGCGTGTGCCCCGTCCATCACCCGCGGCCGTTTCGCGCA
>JASLOY010000641.1 GCA_030745255.1 Vicinamibacterales bacterium | reverse complement strand
CCTATGATAGTGATGTACCAATTGCTGGTTTCCAATTCAATGTATCAGGCCCAGCTGTTTTATCAGCTTCAGGCGGTGCAGCTGAAGATGCTGGCAGAGCTGTCGCAGCTCTACCGGGTCGACTTCGCGCAAGACGTGACTCGACCGATCCTGGCGTCGCTGTCTGGCGGCGGTCTGAGCATGCTGCTGTCAAGACACCCGGCGAGTCTCGTGCTGAAGAGCTGGATGGTCACGATTCCGATCATCGGCGTGCCGCTTCGTTTTGGCGCGGGACCGGCCATCCTGGCCGGCTACACGTATCTGCTCGGTCGGGCGTTCACCCAGCACTACGACACCGGCGGCACCTATTTGAGCTTCGACTGCAAGCGGTTCGTCGCCGGCATGTTCGAATCGGTCCGGACCGCCGCCTGAACGACGTCTCTGATCGGTGCGGAGCGAGATGCGCAAGATCGCCGTCGTGAACATGAAGGGCGGGGTCGGGAAGACGACAACGGCCGTGCATCTGGCCGCCAGGCTGGCCGGCGCCCACGACCAGCGGGTGCTCCTGATCGACGTCGACCCGCAGGGCAACGTCGGGCACGCCCTCAACGTGCATGCCGACGCGACGGTACGTGAACTGCTGCTCGGCGAGGCCGCGCTCGACACGGCGATCGCGCGCAACGTTCGTCCCAATCTGGACGTCATGCCAGCAACCCCGACGGCGTTCACGCTCGAGACACAACTGGCCGGCGTGATGCGGCGCGAGACCCTCCTGGCGCGTCGGCTGCGCGAGCTCGAGGGCTACGATGCGGTCGTCATCGACAGCTCGCCTTCGATGAACCTGCTCACCTACAACGCCCTGCTGTATGCCACCGAGCTCATCGTGCCGATCGGGATGGATCGGATGGCCATTGTCGGGGCGCGCCAGACGGTAGACGGTGTGCATGAAATTCGGGACCTCTGGCCGTCGCATTCGCTCGACCTGCTCGCCGTGCTACCCACCACCGTCAACATGACGACCAACGCGTCGCGCGCGATCTTCGCGGCCCTCGAAGACGATGACGAGATGTGGGCGCGGCTTTTCCGGCCCGGGATCCGGCAATGTCTCGATCTGACCTACGCGAACGCCAGCCAGCAGACCATCTGGGAGTACGCGCCGCGGAGCCGGGCCGCCGAGGACTATGCGTCGTTTGTCGACTTTGTAGGAGGCAATGGTGACTGCTGCAAAGGCGAAGACGCAACGGACCAGAAAGTCCACTAAACGCGCCCCGTCATTCGGCGCCAAGATGTCGCGTACGGACGGCCAGCCGTCCGGCTGGGTATATCGCTCGGACAGCGCGCAAGAAACGGCTCCCTCGACCGACGCGCCGGCACCTCCGGCAGGCAGCCGGAAAGCCGCCGCGAAGACGACCCGAGCAAGAAAGACCACGACAAGAAAGAAGACGGCCAGGAAGGCCGGTACGAAGAAGCAGATCGCCGCGAAAGTGTCCCAACGAAAGCGCGCTGCCACTCGGCCCGCCCCTGCTAGACCGTCGAGGCCGCGGGGACCAGCCAGTTCGCCCGCCACAGCCCCCCCCCGTGGCGACGCCCTCACCAACGCGCTCGACTGGATCACCGCCCCGATCGCGTATGCGCTGGTCGGCGCCCTGGCGCTGCTGAGCCGCCCCTCCCGGGGACCGGGTCGTCTGGAGGACTGACCGGGGCGCCGGCTCGCGTTGTGTAGTATCGTATGGCGATACCACCTCGGACCACATCACCAGATGAGAGTTGTCACGCGTCACCTCGTCCTGCGGAGCATCGTCGTCTGGCTGCTGCTGGCGTCGCTGTCCGCGTGCCGGTGGGAGACCGTCTGGTACGGCGCCGAGTACGAGACATCCTGGTTCTCGCGGTGGGACATCAACGCGATCAGGCTGGCGGCACCCGCGCCGCACTGTGGCTGTTTGACCGTCCAGAACATCCAGACGATCCCGGTGCTCGTGCAGTCGACCTTTCACGGTCAGCCCCGCAGTGAACC
>JASLOY010000640.1 GCA_030745255.1 Vicinamibacterales bacterium | reverse complement strand
CGAAGGACTTTCACCACGGGCTGCTATTTCAAAGCCTCACTTGGTCCACATCTATTTGACGCCTCACAGTCGAGCCACCTGCGGTATAACTGAAGGATGGCCTATCGAGCGGTATTCCGCTGCATCGCAGGGTGCCCGGGAGACTATCCCTTGTGGGACCCAATCTACCGCTGCCCGACCTGCTCCGACCTGCTCGAGGTCTCCCACGACCTCGACGCGCTGACCGACCGGTCGGCCGTCGCGTGGATGCGGCTCTTCGACGAGCGCTACAAGCGCACCACCTGGCCGTATGGATCGTCGGTCTGGGGCAAGAAGGAATGGGTCTGCCCGGACATCAGGGACGAATCGGTCGTCTCGATGGACGAAGGTGGTACCAATCTTCTGTGGGCGGAGCGGTTCGGGCGTGAGCTGGGCATGCGCGATCTGTGGGTGAAGCTGTGCGGCAACTCCCACACTGGCTCGTTCAAGGATCTCGGCATGACCGTGCTGGTCTCAGTCGTGCAGCAGATCATCAAGGACGGCGGCACCATCCGTGCTGTCGCCTGCGCCTCGACCGGCGACACGTCGGCCTCGCTCGCCGCCTACGCCGCCGCCGGTGGTATCCCCGCCATCGTGCTACTCCCGCGCGGCAAGGTCTCGACCGCGCAGCTTCTGCAGCCGATTGCCAATGGCGCACTCGTGCTGTCGCTCGACACCGACTTCGATGGTTGTATGGCGATCGTGCAGCGTCTGTCGCAGGACGAGGGCATCTACCTCGCCAACTCGATGAACAGCCTGCGGCTCGAGGGCCAGAAGACGGTGGCCATCGAGATCGTCCAGCAGCTCGACTGGCAAATTCCCGACGTGGTCATCATTCCCGGAGGAAACCTGGGGAATGTCAGTGCACTCGGCGCCGGGTTCGACCTGATGGCGGCGCTGGGACTGATCAACAAGCAGCCGCAGATCGTCGTCGCGCAGGCCGAGGCGGCGAACCCGCTCTACCGCGCGTATCAGAACGATTGGGTGTTCGAACCGGTCGCCGCGAAGCCGACTCAGGCGTCGGCAATCCAGATCGGCAACCCGGTGTCGGTGCGCAAAGCGATTCGAACCTTGCAGCGCCACCGGGGCATCGTGGAACAGGCGTCGGAGGCGGAACTGGCGGAGGCCGCTGCCAGGGCCGACCGCACCGGGATGTACAACTGCCCCCACACCGGTGTTGCGTTGGCTGTGTTGATCAAACTGCGCGAGCGCGGACTGATCGATGCCTCAGCGCGTGTCGTCGTCGTGTCGACGGCCAGCGGGCTCAAGTTCACCGACTTCAAGCTCGGCTACCACGAGAGCCGTCTGCCACACATCACACCCCAGTACGCCAATACGCCGGTGGAGCTCCCCAACGACTATGACGCGGTGCGGCGCACCGTCGACGAGCACGCCGCGGCTGTGTCTTGACGCGGACTCACAGCACCCGCACGACCATCTTCACGCCTAGCAGCCCGTCAGGCGAGGAACATGTCGTAGGCCACGTTGCCAGACTGCTGCTCATAGTGGTACCCAAGTCCCTCCAGGAACAGCTCGAACTGCGGCAGTTCGTCATCCGGCACCTCGAACGAGGCCAGCACGCGACCAAAATCGGCGCCGTGGTTGCGGTAGTGGAACAGGCTGATGTTCCATCGGCCGCTCAGACTCTCGAGAAAGTCCATCAACGCACCCGGCCGCTCGGGGAACTCGAATCGACAGGCCCGTTCGTGGCGCACCCCGGCGGCCCGGCCACCGACCATGTGGCGCACATGCAGCTTCGCCATTTCGTCGTCCGACAGATCCACCGTATCGTAGCCTTGCCGGCCCAAGTGCTCACGCAACGCCGCCGCATCCTCACGTGACGTGGTCCCGACCCCGACGAAGATGTGGGCCTGCTCTCGCCCACTGAGCCGATAGTTGAACTCGGTGATCACGCGCGGCCCAATTGCGGCGCAGAATTCGCGAAATGCCCCGGCCCGCTCCGGTATCGTAACTCCGAAC
>JASLOY010000063.1:412-11421 GCA_030745255.1 Vicinamibacterales bacterium | reverse complement strand
GGCGAGGCGTCCGCCTGGACGGCGTTGCTTCCTCGGTCACAGCCCGCCTGGCTGCTCCCTCGTCGCGCCTGGCCAGCCGAACGCCTCGCCAGGAAGACCGACACTACCGTTTTTCAGCGACCTGTTCGGATCTGGTAATTAATCGGCGCCGGCGATCTCGACGACCACGCGGTACAGATATTCGACGAACAGCGCGAGGCCTTCGATGGAGATCCGCTCGTCGGTGCCATGAACCCCGCTCATGTTGTTGCGGATCATCCCCACGCCGTAGGCTTGCACCCCTTTGGCTCGAATCTGGGCCGAGTCGGTGGCGGCAACCAGCATCGTCGGCAGCGTGACCGCCTCCGGAAACATCTGTTGCTGCACCCGTTCCAGCGCATTGAACAGCTCGCTGTCGAGGCTCGACGGGGGTGCCGCCGGGCGCATGCCGGTCGGTGCGGTCAGCTCGACGGCCGGGTCGTCGATCAACTCGCGGAGCGTGGTCAGGAATTGGTCGAGGTCTTCGTCCGGCAGGGCGCGGACATCGAGCTCTGCCTCCGCCTCGGTCGGGATCACGTTGCGGCGGAAGCCGCCGCTGATGATGTTGGGAGAGATGCTGGTGCGCAGCATCGAGTTGACCCCGATGTCCGCTTCCCGCAGCTGATCCTGGATCGACGCGCTCAAACGTGGGTTCTCCAGGTTGCGATACCGGAAGGCCACGTCCGGCGGGCTCGTCGCGGCTAGCCGATTCAGGTAGGCCCGCGTCGTCTCGTTCAGCCGCATCGGCGATTGGTAGGTACCCACCTTGGCAACTGCCGCAGCCAGGCGCACGACCGGGTTGTCGAGTCGCGGCGCCGACCCGTGACCGGCGGTGCCGTGGGCGATGAGCTTGATGCCTCGCCACGGCACCTTTTCTGTCGTGGCGATGCTCACCGTTTCGATTGTGCCACCCGACTCGGTCATCTGGCCGCCCTCGTTCAGCGCGAACTCGGCGTCAATCTCGTCCCAATGGCGCTCCACCATGAAGTCGATGCCGACCTCGGTCGTGCCTTCCTCGCCGGATTCCGCGAGCAGGATGACGTCGCGGGCCAGCGGCACCTGGCCGCGGTGGAGCAACAGCATCACCTGCACCATAGCCGCGAGCTGACCTTTGTCGTCCGACGCACCGCGGCCGTAGAGATGTCCGCCGCGGATTACGCCCCCGAACGGGTCCACCGTCCAATCGGCCCGCTCGACGCCGACGACGTCGGTGTGCGCCATCAGCAGGAGTGGGCGCTTCGAGCCGTTGCCCTCAAGCCGCGCGACCAGGTTGCCGCGTGTTGGGTCGAGCGCCAGGATCTTCGAGGAAATGTCCGCTTCGTCGAGGACCGACTGCACATGTTCGGCGGCGAGCGTCTCGTTGCCTGGCGGGTTGCTGGTGTCGATACGGACGAGCGCCCGCAGGGTGCGGATCGCTTCTTCTCCGGCCCGGGAGAAATCTGGCTCTTGGGCCGCCGTCCGGGCCAGGGAAGCGCGCCCCGCGTAGACCCCGCAGACCCCGCAGACAAGGACGACCAGCGCCAGCGCGACGCGTCGAAGGGGGGGTGGCAATATCGTCCCGCGGCTGGTCATGACGAGGGTGCAGCCAGTGACGTCAGGGTCGAGAAGGTCGAAAGGTGCTCCAGGCTGGTTCGCACGTCCACCAGTACGGGTCCATCGTGGCCGAGCGCCTCTCTGACCACGGCCGCCGTGTCACCGGGGGTGTCGAGTACGAGCCCGCGCGCGCCGAATGCTTCGCCCAACGCGGCGAAGTCGGGGTTGGTCAGGTCGGTCCCGGCGACCCGGCCGGGAAAAAGCTTCTCCTGGTGCAGCCGGATCGTGCCGTAGCTCCCGTTGTTGGCCACAAACAGCCGGACCCGGGCGCCATACTGCACCGCCGTCGCCAGCTCGCTGCCGGTCATCAGAAATCCGCCGTCTCCGATGACGCTCACCACCTGCCGATCCGGATATCGCAGCGCAGCCGCCACGGCAGCCGGAACCCCAAGCCCCATGCCGCCGGAGATGGCGCCCAGCAACACGTGACTGGATCGAAACAGGAAGTGCCGGTGGAGCCAGCCGCCGAAATTCCCGGCATCCATGGCGAGCACCGCGTCAGACGGCAGCTGGTCGCCGAGCGCCGCCACCACATGGCCGAAATCGACCCCGTCGGGCGCCTCCGATGGGGTCCAGTGCGCAAGCTCCAGAAACGCGCTATGGACGCGGTCCCGCCACCTAGCGCGGTCGATTCGATCCGATGTCGCCGTCGGCGTGCGGGCAGCCAGTGCCTCGAGAAACGGTATCGCGTCGGCCACAATGCCTGCCGTGGTCTCGAACACGCGGCCGATCTGGGTCCGGTCCGAGTGCACATGGACCAGCGGCTGGTCCGGTGTCGGTGCCTTCGGGAGCCGGAAGCGCTGGGTAGTGATCTCGTTCAGGCGCGTTCCGATTGCCACGATCAGGTCGGCTTCGGTCAGATGCTGCCAGGCCACCGGTGGGAGGCCGAACCCGAGATGCCCGGCGAAGCAGGGGTGGTGGTTGTCGAACAGGTCCTGGTGCTTGTAGCTGGTGGCGACAGGCACCCGCCAGCGGTCTACGCAGGCGGCCAGCGCCGCCCGGCCCCGCGCGCTCCGCGCCAGGCCGCCGACCAGGAGCAGCGGACGCGCAGCCATGTCCAGCCGGTCGGCGACGGCGCTGACGTCGTCGGGGGTAGGCGCCGTGGGTGACCGGCGTGACGGCTCGGGGAGCGCGTTACCGACCTGTTCGTCGAAGACGTCCTCCGGTACCGAGATAACTGCTGGGCCCGGTGTCCCGACAGTGGCCACCCGGAACGCCTCGGCCGCCGCCTCGGCGAGGCGCTGGCCGTCATGTACCTCGACGACCTGCTTCGCCATATCTGCAAACGTGCGTTCGTAGTCGACTTTCTGAAAGACCCCGCGCGCGAGGTTCTCGCGCGGGAGCTGGCCGATGACGAGCACCATCGGCGCACCGTCCTGCTCGGCGGTGTGCACCGCCAGCGCTGCGTTGGTGGCGCCGGGGCCGCGGCTGACGAACGCCACCCCGGGGCGGTCGGTCATCTTCGCGTCGGCGACCGCCATCAGCCCGGCCCCGCTCTCGTGCCGGCAGGTCACCAGGTCGATAGCCGGTTCATCAGCGAGGGCATCGAGCACCGGCAGATAACTCTCGCCGGGCACGCAGAAAACCCGATCCACCTCGAGCCGGCACAGCATCGTGACGAGCTGGCGAGCGGCGGTTGGCATCGGCGGTCTATTGTGACAGCACTCCAGAACCCACGACAATGTCGGACGACACAGCCGGGCCGCTATCCCCGCAGCAGCATGAAGACGCCGAGCGCGCAGAAGACGAACGCCATCCCAAGACGCACGGTTGTCGGGTTCAGGCGGGTCTGGAGCCACGGCCCGATCTGACCGCCAAGGATGACACCGGGAATCGTGAACATCACGACCTGACCGACCTGGGTGAGTGTGCCCGGTGCGGCATGGACCGCAAACGTGTAGAGGTGGCCCCCCGCGGCGGTGAGCGTCGCGGCGAACACCACGAGAATCGAAGTCGCCACCGCCACCGGCGGCGGCACCAGGCTGATGACAATCAGGTGGTACTCGAGCAGCTCGGCGAGACCGACCGAGACCAGCCCCAGCAGCGTGCCGCCACCGGCCGCAAAGAGACGGGCCAGGTGCGGGCTGCGCAGCGTATAGCGATACGCGATGCCTCTGGCGTCAACGAGCGTTGGTGGTCCGGTCGGTGTCTGCGGTACGTCGGCTTCGCGCCGTTCGCGCTGATACGACCGGAACAGCTGTACGCCGATGGCCACGATCCCGCAGGCGAAGAGGCGGCGCAACAGGTCGCCGGGCACCAGACCGGCGCCCAGCACGCCGAGGGCCGCGCCCGGAATCGCCACCACCAGTAGCCGCCGGGCGAGCGCGTAGTCGATCAGTTGGCGCCGTCGGTAAGCGTAAACACCCGAGCTGAAGCCGAACAGCTGCGTGAGCAAGGCGGTGCCAATGGCCACGGCCGGTGGCAGCTCGAGCACCACCATGAACATAGGGGAGAAGAGGATCGCGCCACCGATGCCGCAGCTCATTCCGAGCGTTGCGATCACCACGGCGGCCGGAAAGAGGAACCACTGGTCGGCGACGAGATCCACCACTGTCTGACAGACGCCCCGCAGCCGCCGGGCGTCCCCGAGGGCAGCGTCCTTGTCTCATTGGTAGTGTAAGGTACGCCGGGCGCCGCAATGTCACTGCGGTGTGTCCCGGGTGTCCCGAACGCGAGTCATGATCAGGTTAGAGGAGTCCGTCGGCGCTGTCAGCCCCTCGGTCGTGGGAACTCCGTCGCGCCTGTTACGGGCGACGGCGCTGGTGGTCAGTCTGTTCACCGCCGGTACCGTCGGCTACATGGTTGTCGAGGGCGCCGACTGGTGGACCGCCCTCTTCATGACGGTCATCACGATTACGACCGTCGGATTCGCCGAACAATTTCCGCTCTCGCAGGCCGGGCAGCTGCTGACGATGGCGCTGCTGATAGCGGGATTGGGAATCTTCTTCTTCCTGGCGTCCGAGATCGGGCGGTCGATCATGGAAGGGGAGTTTCGCCACTATCTGGGGCGTGTACGGAGGTCCCGAATGATCGAGCGGATGAGCGGCCACGAGATCGTGTGCGGATACGGGCGGATGGGGCGCGCGGTTGTCGACGAGCTGCGACACGCCGGGCGTCAAGTGGTGGTGGTCGACACTCGCGTGGCGCGGATGCAGGAGTTGGCCGAGCACGGCTTGCCGACGGTGAGCGGCGATGCCACGCTGGAGGCGACCCTGCTGTCGGCCAATGCCCAGCATGCGCGCGGGTTGGTGTCGTGTGTGAACGACGACGCCCACAATGTCTATAGGGTGCTTACGGCGCGATCGTTGAATCCGGATCTGTTCATCGTGGCGCGCGCGACCGAGGAGGGCGCGGAGCGGCGCATTCTCCAGGCCGGCGCCAACCGCGTGGTCAATCCGTATCACCTCGGCGGCGCGCGATTGGCGCATCTGGTGGTGAAGCCGGCAATCGTCAATTTTTTCGACGCCTCGGTCGACGGCTCAGAGCTTCAGCTCGACCAGACGCCGATTGGCGAGAATAGCTCGGTCGCGGGACAAACCCTGGCCGAGGCGAACATCCGACAGCGGTGGGGACTGAGTGTCGTGGCGGTGCAACGCCGCGACGACGTGGCGGCGAGCCCGCCGGCCGATTTCAGATTGCAGGTAGGCGATCTGCTGGTGGTTTTCGGGTCGCGGCACCAGATACAGGCGTTCGACCGTGAATGCGGGTAGTCACAGATCGTAGTGTTGCTCAATGCCGGCGGCCAGCCTCCTGGCTTCTTCCGCTTCGGCTTGCAGCCGTTGGGCGGTTGTCGCAAGCGTGCTCAGAGCGCCCAGATCGCCCGATTGCACCCCCTGCTTGACCTCGTCGAGCAGGCTCGCGCCCGCCTCGAGGAGCGACACCATCTTCTCGTGATAATTCCGGCACGGCGATGGCACCTGGAGGCGGCGCAGCCGCCGGAGCATCGACCGCTGGGTGTCCCCGAGCTCGTCGAACTGGCTCCAGTCGCCGCCCGTGGCCTGGCTGAGCAGCGCCATCGCCAGCGTTTCCGGGTCACCGGCGCCGCCGCTGCTGCCAGCGACCTCGTCGACTTGCTCGAAATAGCGCGCCACCTCCGCGCGCTCGCGTGCATCGACCACCGGGTCGTCGGGCGCCGCCGGCTCCGACACCGGTGCGGGAGACGGTGGTGATGCAGGGGACGGCTGGGTGAGTGGCGGTAACGGCGCGGGCGCCGAAGGGCGCTGTGGCCGGGGACTTTGCCGGGTGGTGGCGCGAGGCGGTACCGTCGGTTCGACTGGCTCTGGCGCCACCGCGGCCGGGGGACCGGTGGCGGCTTGCTCGGTTCGTCCAGCGTCTCGACCAAGCAGATAGGCGACCACGAGCAGCGCTGTCAGCAGCACGGTCGAGCCAAGGACCAATAGGGATCTCGGCACGGCGACCGTGTGGGTCCGCGCACGGGGGGTGGGCGGAACAGCCATCCAGGTGCCATTATACTGAGGCGTTATTCAGAACCTGTGCGGGAGGAGCATGCTGATGGCCCGATTACCGGGGTGGCGCCACGGTTGGCTGGCGCTCGTCGTCTGGTCGCTGGTGTTCGGAGTGAGCGCGGCGCAGAGTGCCGAGAAGATCTTTCCGTTTCCGGTGAGCGTCTTCGAGCTGGACAACGGCCTGAAGGTGGTGGGTGTCGACTACGACAGCCCGGGCATCATCGCCTACTACACGGTGGTGCGCACCGGGTCGCGCAACGAGGTAGAGCCGGGCTTCTCCGGCTACGCGCACTTCTTCGAGCACATGATGTTTCGTGGCACCGAGAAGTACCCCACCGACGCCTACAACGAGGCGATCAAGCGGCTCGGGGCCGACTCGAACGCGTTCACGACGAGCGACTGGACCACCTATCACACCGTGGCGAGCGCCGACGCGCTCGAGACCATCATCGACCTCGAGTCGGATCGGTTTCTGAATCTGAGCTACTCGGAGGACGACTACCGGACCGAGGCGGGCGCCATCCTGGGTGAGTACAACCTCAACTTTTCCAATCCGATCTCGCTGCTGCGGGAGAAGGCGCACGACCTGGCCTTCACGATCCATCCGTATAAGCACACGACCATCGGACTGCTCGACGACATCCGCGCGATGCCGGAGCACTACGACTACAGCGTCGAGTTCTACGATCGGTACTACCGGCCGAACAACTGCATCATCGTCGTGGTGGGCGACTTCGATCAGGCGGAGCTCGAACGGCTCGTCACGCGGTACTACGGCGCCTGGGAGCCGGGAGACTTCGAGCCGGCGATTCCCGTCGAGCCGCCGCAGGCTCGCGAGCAGACCGCCGAGATCACCTGGCCCAATCCGACGCTGCCGTTACTGACCATCGGATATCACGCGCCGAGGTTCTCCGACGAGCGGATCGACATGCCGGCGCTGGACGTGCTGTCGCAGCTACTCTTTTCGCAGAACGCGCCGCTGTTCCAGCAGCTGTATCTGCAGGAACAGGCGGTCGACGTGATCCAGGGGGGCGCGGTCGACTCACGCGACCCGCCGTTGTTCGAGGTCATCGCGCGCATCACCAAACCGGACCAGATCGCCCATGTCCGCGACGCCATCCTGGCTGAGATCGAGCGCTTCAAGACCGAGCCGGTCGACGACGCCGTGCTTGCGGACACCAAGTCGGCGATGCGCTACTCGTTCGCGCGGGGACTCGACAGCCCCGGCCCGATCGCCGAGACGCTCGGGCACTATCTGCAGCTGACTGGCGACCCGGACACCGTGAACCGGGTCTACGAGCTCTACGATGCAGTCACGGCGGAGGACATCATGATGGTGGCGTCGACCTACTTCGCCGATTCCAACCGCACGGTCGTCCTGCTGACCGAGGAGGAGCGGTGATGCGCAGCTTGAGCCGACCTCTCTGCTTGGCCCTGCTCGCGAGCGCCGTGGCTGCGGCGGGGTGTGGCGGCGCGGGAGACACCCCCCCTGCGGCGAATGGCATTGGGCTGCAGACGCCGAACTCGCCGCTGGTGACCTTGCGGGTGACCTTCGAGACCGGGTCGGTTGACGACCCGGCCGGCAAGAACGGGCTCAACGCGCTTACCGCGCTGATGATCGGGCGCGGGGGAACGGCGTCGTTGACCTACCAGGAGCTGACGACCACGCTCTATCCCTGGGCCGCGTCGATCGGTGCGCAGCACGACAAGGAGGTCACCACCATTATCGGCGAGGTGCATCGCGACCACTTGGAGCCGTTCTACGAGATCTTTCGGGAGCTCATCGTGGCGCCCCGGCTCGACGCGGACGATTTCGAGCGCAACCGCGACTTCCTGACCAACGCCATCGTGTCGACCCTGCGGGGCAACGACGACGAGGAGCTGGGCAAGCAGACTCTGAACGCGCTGCTCTATGCCGGGCATCCGTATGAGGCCACCGAGATGGGCACCGAGCGGGGTCTGGCTGCGATCATGGTCGACGACGTGCGGGCGTTCCATGCCGCGCGCTACACCGCCGACACCATGCTGGTCGGTGTGGCCGGCGGCTATCCGGATGGGTTTCTCGAGCGGGTCGAAGGCGACCTGACCGCAGCGCTTCCGCCCGGAGACGGCAGTATAAATGCGGGCGCGCTGCCGGCGCCGCGCGCCGTCGACGGACTGGAGCTGCTGCTGGTCGAGAAGGACGCCATCGCGACCGCCATCTCGATCGGCTTCCCGATCGCGGTCACACGCGCCGACGACGATTTCTACCCGCTGATGGTGGCCAACTCATACTTCGGAGAGCATCGGACCTTCAACGGTCGGTTGATGAACCAGATGCGGGGGCTGCGCGGGTTGAACTACGGCGACTATTCCTACATCGAGAATTTCATTCAGGATGGCGGGTCCACCTTCCCGGTCCCGAATACGCCGCGGAGTCAGCAGTTCTTCAGTATCTGGATCCGGCCGGTGCCGCATCACAACGCGGCGTTCGCCCTGCGTCAGGCGGTGCGCGAGCTCGCCCTGCTGGTCGAGAACGGCCTGTCACAGACCGATTTCGAGGCGACCCGTGAATATCTGGTCAACTATTCGAAGCTGTATGTCCAGACCACCAGCCGGCGTCTCGGCTATGCGATGGATTCCCGGTTCTACGACACCGAGTTCTTCATCGATGAGATCCGGAGCCGTCTCGAGACGCTGACCGTCGACGAGGTGAACGCCGCCATCAGACGGCATCTGCAGGCCGACAATCTGGCGATCGCGATCGTGACGCGCGACGCCGAAGCGTTCCGTGACGATCTCCTGTCGGGCGAGCCGTCCCCGGTGACCTACAACACCGCGGTGGGCGACGAAATTCTCGCCGAGGACGAAGCGATCAAACCGTACCCGCTCTCGATCAATCCGGGCCGGGTGCGCGTGGTGCCGGTGGAAGAGATGTTTGTGGAGGTGTCGTAAGGGAAGTGCATATGCACGCTTCTCAGAAGCCAGAAGTCAGAAGTCAGACGAAGACGGAGATCATCATGAATACGCGCAGACACACGGTAGTGGCGGTGGGAGTGGTGCTGGCTGTGGTGTTTGGCGCCGTGCCGGCACTGGCGCAAGAGCCGGGGTCGGTGGTGGCGCGGGACGACCGCGTGGAGGGACGTACCTACACGTTTCCGGGCACCGGTAAGGAGGTGCCCTACGCGCTGTTCGTGCCGTCCAATTACGACGCGTCGCGTGAGTGGCCGCTCATCGTCACGCTGCACGGGCTGGGGCGCCCCTATGACTGGATGATGGGCTACGAGGGGAACATCGATGCGGCCGAGCGCGACGGCTACATCATGGTCTCGCCGCTGGGGTATCACCCGCGGGCCTGGTATGGCAGCCGTGGCCTCGGGATTCCCCGGATGCGCCGGGCCGAGGGTGACACGGAAGCGCTGCCCGAGAATCTGGGCGAGCTGGGCCAGCAGGACGTGATGAACGTCTTCGAGATGGTCCGGGAAGAGTTCAACATCGACGAGAACCGGATGTATCTCTGGGGCCACTCGATGGGCGGGGCCGGCACCTACCATCTGGCGGCGGAGTATCCGGACCTGTGGGCGGCGGTGGGCGTGGCCGCGCCGGCGCCGTCGGTCGAGCCCGATCAGCTCGAAGACTTCAAGGACGTGCCGATCATCGTCCTGCAAGGCGACCAAGACCAGTTGGTGACCACGACCCGTGAATGGGTGGCGAAGATGAAGGAGATCGGCATGGCGCACGTCTACGTCGAGGTGAAGGGCGGTGACCATTCCCGCTTCATCAACTCGAGCCGCGACACGCTCGAGAAGATCTTCGCGTTCTTCAATATCGTGCGGAAGGACCAGCGGGCCGAGACGAACTGAGGTCGGCCGGCTCGCATGTTCGACCGACCGAGAGTCGTAGCAAGAGCCTTCAGGCCCGCTCACCCTTCGGCGACGTCGAAACACAGGTGAACGCGCCGGGGTCAGGCTGTGGTCGTCTCGACGACGGCCAGCGGAAGGCCTTCGTTCAGCGACCCGCTGCGATAGCCCCTGGGGTCTACCGTGACGTTGTCAAAACCGGCCTCACGAAACCGGCGGCGCACCTCGGCCTGAACCGCGGGCGTCTGGAGCCTGGGTATCTCGCTCGGATCGACCTCAATGCTTGCCATCCTGTCGTGAAAGCGGACCCGGCAGATGCTGAAACCGAGGTCGCGGAGCGCGTGCTCACAGGTGGCCACGCGGGTGAGTCGCTCCGCCGTGATGGCAACGCCGTAGGGAAACCGGCTGGAGAGACAGGCCAGCGCCGGTTTGTCCCAGACCGGCAGCCCGAGTCGGCGGGCGGCCTCCCGAATGTCCGCTTTGGCGAATCCCAGCTCGTCGAGCGGCGAGCGTACGTCATGCTCGCCGGCGGCCTGACGCCCGGGCCGGTGGTCGCCTCTGTCATCGACGTTGAAGCCGTCGAGCACGTGTGCCGTGCCGAGACGGCCCGCTTCGGCCACCGCACTCGTGTAGACCTCGGTCTTGCAGAAATAGCAGCGGTTGACCGGATTGGCCGCGTAGCGCGCGTCGTCGAGCTCGTGCGTGTCGACCAGCACGTGCCGGGCCCCGAGCTGATTGGCAAGCCGTGTTGCGCCGGCGCCTTCCTCCGGCGCCAGGCTCGGCGAGACGGCGGTCAACGCGGTTGCCCGGTCCCCGAGGACGCCGACCGCCTCGGCCAGCAGATAGGCGGAGTCGACGCCGCCAGAAAAACAAACGACGACTCGGTCCAGGCTGACCAGCAGCTCGCGCAGCCGCGTGATCTTGTTGTCCAGACTCGGCATAGAATGATGCAGGGCGGTTCGAGGCACGACGCTATTCACTCACAGTATAGCCCGGCCGGAATGTCGGTCACCCAGCCTCCGGGGCCCGCATACTGACGCTCATGTTGACTGACACCACCGTGTCGGTGCTGCTCGGCACCGCCGCGGCGCTT
>JASLOY010000063.1:0-402 GCA_030745255.1 Vicinamibacterales bacterium | reverse complement strand
TCCGTTCATTGTCCTGGGCCGGGCCCGGGGCTGGTCGCTACGCCGCACGCTGGGAGTGACCGCTGTGTGCGGTCTGGTGCACGTCGCCTCGTCGGTGGCCATCGGATCGCTGGGTGTGGGGCTGGGAATCGCACTCGATCGGCTGGCATGGTTGGAATCGACACGCGGTCAGGTCGCGGCGGGGCTGATGATCGGGTTCGGTCTGGCTTATACCGCCTGGGCGTACTGGCGCAGCCTCCGCGGGCATGCCCATACGCATCTCCACACGCACGCCGACGGCACGGTCCACACCCACACGCACGACCACCGTCGCGAGCACCTGCACCCGCACGGCGTCGGTCGCGGCATCACGCCCTGGGCGCTGTTTCTCATCTTTGCGTTTGGGCCCTGCGAGGCGCTGAT
>JASLOY010000639.1 GCA_030745255.1 Vicinamibacterales bacterium | reverse complement strand
AAGCCCAGGCGGCATAGGGGTCGTTCAGCCGCACGCTAGCGTCGCTCTGCTTCTCCGGTCATCGGCACAAACAGCACCGGGAGGGTTGCCTCCTTTTCGATGCCATCCTCGGTGCGCGTGAAGATCGTGAGCGTTTGCCGGTCCTGTCCGACCGGGATGATCAACCGCCCCCCGACGGCCAGCTGATCGATGAGCGGCTGCGGGACGTGGTCGGGGGCCGCAGTCACCATGATCGCGTCGAACGGCGCCTGTTCCGGCCAGCCGGCATAGCCGTCTCCCTGTCTCACCTCAACGTTTCGGTACCCCAGCTCGGCGAGCGTGTCACGGGCGCGCTCGGCCAGCTCCGGAACGATCTCGATCGAGTAGACGGTGGCCGCGAGCTCGGCCAGCACCGCCGCCTGATACCCGGATCCGGTGCCCACCTCGAGCACCTTCGCGTCCGGTGCGACCTGCAGTGCCTGGGTCATGTAGGCCACTATGTAAGGCTGTGAAATCGTCTGGCGGTAGCCGATGGGGAGCGGCCGATCCTCGTATGCCCATTGACGTTGATCGGGTGGCACAAATCGGTCTCTGGGCACGCGCTCCATCGCGCTCACGACTCGAGAGTCGGTTATGTCCCGGGTCAGCAGTTGCCGTTCGATCATGCGATTGCGGTCGCCTGCTCGATCCGCCGGTGGCTGCGGCGTGCCGCCGGCCGCCGGTCGCCAGGCATCGACCGGCAGCTCGATTGGCCCACAAGCCGCGACGGCTGCTCCGAGGATCAGGGCGAAGACAGCTCCAGGACTCCTTCTCCTGATATTCTGACCCAAGAGACAAGGACGACGCTGATGTTCATGCTCTTCGTGGCTGCCGGGTTGGGAATGATGTTGCTGGCCCATGTGGCCCCCTTTCCCTTCCTGCTGGACGCTTTGGCGCCAGCGCCCTCTCGCTGGGAAATGCCACCGGCTGAGGGGGCTCCTCGAGTCTATCTCACCTACGACGATGGACCGAACCCGACGGCGACGCCGGCGCTACTCGACGTGCTGGCGCGCGAAGGCGCGGTTGCCACGTTCTTTCTTCTTGACCGCCATCTCGATGCGGAGACGGCGCCTATTGTCGCGAGGATGTTCGAGGAGGGACACGCCGTCGCACTCCATTCGCACACACGCCGTCTGATGATCCTGACGCCGGAAGAGCTCGCCGAAACGCTGCGGGCGGCGGCCGACCGAGTCGAGCGACTGGCGGGTCATCGCCCGTGTCCCGCGTTCCGGCCGCACGGAGGCTGGCGCAGCGGCCAGATGTATGCCGGGCTCGATCTGATCGATCACACGCTCATTGGCTGGGGGTGGTGGCTCTGGGACTGGGACTGGTTCCGGGCGCGCGACGCCGACAGATTAGTGCGACGGTTCGCCGGGCGCGTCTCCGGTGGCGACATCATCGTGATGCACGATGGGCACCACGAGGACCCCCGTGCCGACCGGCAGTATGCTGTCGACGCCACCGCTCGTCTGGTCCCTGAGCTGCGGACCCAGGGATTCGCCTTCGACACTGTCTGCTGGCCAGGCCGCGATCTGCCGCGTGGCCTGCGAGCACCTGGAGCCTGAGGCCCGCAGCCTGAAGCCTTGAAGTGCGTCTCACCGCCCTGTCAACCACGCCTCCAGGTTGTGCTCTTGCTCGGGCGACATATCCTCGACCGCCTGCAGGTCCCACTGACTCTCCGGCTGGGTTCCTACCACAACCGGCAGACGCTTGATGGCGCCACGACGCGACACCAACACCGATATCTCCGAGCCCGGCGGAGTCAGGGTAATCCGTTCGTTCCACTGGTTTGGCAGCACACGGTAGTCTCCGATTGCCAGAATCTCGTCGTCGACGTTGAAGCCAGCCTCGTGTGCCGGGGTGCCGCGGCGTACCTGGTTGACCAGCAGACGGCCATTGCCGGCGCGGGTAACCAACCCGATCCAGCCAGGCTCATCGGTCTGGTCCTCCGGGTCCTCCGGCCGACCGGCAAACTCCAGGCCCAGCCAGTCGAGT
>JASLOY010000638.1 GCA_030745255.1 Vicinamibacterales bacterium | reverse complement strand
ACACATACACCACGCTCGTCGGATCAAAGGGTAGCGGGATTCCCCAACTCTGACCGGTCCGGCTCACCGAGATGTCCTCGAGGCCCCGCTCAAGGAGACGCAGCATCTCGTTGCGCCGAACGTCGGGCTGCAGAAACGTCGTGTGGGCTTCGTAATGCTGGAGCAACCGGTCGCGATACCGCGACAACCGGAAGAAATGATTCTTCTCCTTGATCCAATCCGGCGTGGTGTGGTGAATCGGGCAGTTGCCGTCGACCAGGTCCTTGTCCTGCTTGAATGCCTCGCATGACACGCAGTACCAGCCTTCGTACTCCCCTTCGTACAGGTCGCCGGCATCAGCAATCCGCTGTACGAGCGTGGTCACCGCCACCCGATGCCGCTCCTCGGTCGTGCGAATGAAGTCGTCGAACGACACATCCAGCTTGGCCCAGACTTCTCGAAACACCTGCTCCATCCGGTCGCAGAACACCCGCGGCTCGAGCCCCAGCTCCATGGCCCGCTGATAGACGTTCTGCGAGTGCTCGTCGTTGCCCATCAAAAAGTGGGTCGACAATCCGCACAGACGCCGGTATCGCGCGATGACATCCGCGGTCACCTTTTCATAAGCGGTACCCAGGTGGGGCCGGCTGTTGACGTAATCGATCGCCGTTGTCAGATAGAACCGGGCCATTACCGTCCCTCGGATGAAGCCGGTGTGGCTATCCCGGCGTCCTGATATGCCTTGACCGCCACCGCGTATACCTCCTTCACCGCCACCCCATGCTGCTCGGCCAGCCGCGCGCAATCGTCGAACTCGGGCGCGACGTTGAGCACCACCCTGTCACGGCGCGCCACCTTGCACCGAACCTCACCAAACGACGTCGACACCGCCACCAGCTCGCGCCGCAACGTCTCGCGGGTCACCTCGGCGTGGCGCACGCCGATCGTCGTCGAATCGCGAAACAAGGTCTCGCTGACCGCCTCACGTTGTTCCGGAGGCACCAGCACGGTGACGTGTGTGCCGGGCCGGTTCTTCTTCATCTGCACAGCGGTGAAGAACACGTCGACGGCGCCAGCGGCATACAGCCGATCCATCAGCACCCCGAAGATCTGCGGGTTCATATCGTCGATCTCGCACTCGACGACCACTATCCGCTCCCAGCCACCACCGTCCGACTCCTTCCCGAGCAGGACCCGCAGCACGTTCGGGTGCCCGGCGGGGTCGCGGGAACCGGCGCCATACCCGATCTTCTCGATCCGCATTCGCGGCAGCGGACCGTATTCGCCGGCAAACTCGGTCACGAGCAGCGCCCCGGTGGGTGTCAGCATCTCTCCCGGCGGCCCAGCGGCATACACCGGCACCCCCGAGACCAACGACGCGGTGGCCGGCGCCGGCACCGGTAGCGTGCCGTGTTCGCACGTAACCGTTCCGCTGCCCACGTTGATCGGCGAGGCCACGACCCGGTCGGCACCGAACCACTCCAGGGCGAATACCCCCCCGACGATGTCAACGATCGAGTCGAGCGCTCCGACTTCGTGCAGGTGCACTTTCTCGACCGGCATCTGATGAATCGTCGCCTCGGTTTCCGCCAGTCGCCGGAACAAGCGGTTCGCCCGCTGTTTCGACGAGTCCGACAGCGCCGACTGGTCCACCAGCTTCGTGATGCCCGGGAGGTGTCGGTGCCGGTGCGTGCCAGCCGCCTCGCCGGTCGTCTCGGTGACCGTGAACTTCGTCGCCCCGATGCCCGATCGACTGACTCGCTCCGCCGACACCCTGCATTCGTCCTCGAGAGCGAGACTGCCCAACGCCGCGCGCAACGTGTCGAACGGCAGCCCGGCATCGAGCAGCGCGCCGATCAGCATGTCGCCCGACGCGCCCGAGTAGCAGTCTAGATACAGGATTCGACCCATGATGCTCTGGTCGCTCTCAGAGCCTCCCCATCTCCTTGAAGCTACAGTATCTCGCGTCTGCCAGCACCAGATGGTCGATCACTTCGATACCCATCAGCTGGCCTGCCTCGACCAACCGCGCCGTCAGCG
>JASLOY010000637.1 GCA_030745255.1 Vicinamibacterales bacterium | reverse complement strand
ACTCCCGCGCCAGACTACTATGGGGGCCATCGCCCCGGAGCGAACCTGTTCGCCGAAAGCGTGGTGGCGCTGAACATCGAAACCGGCCAACGGGAGTGGCACTTCCAGGCGGTTCATCACGGTCTGTGGGACTACGACTTTCCGGCCGCGCCGAACCTGGTCGACATCACAGTCGACGGGCGCCCGATCAAAGCGCTGGCCCAGGTGAGCAAACAGGGCTTCCTGTATGTCTTCGACCGGGTCACCGGCGAGCCGGTGTGGCCGATCGAGGAACGCGCGGTACCGACCGACACCGACATCCCTGGTGAACAGGTGTGGCCCACCCAGCCATTTCCGACCCGACCAGCGCCCTTCGAGTATCAGGGTGCGACGATCGACGACCTGGTCGACTTCACGCCCGAGATCCGACAGATGGCAGTTGAGGCGGTCGAGGACTTTCGACTGGGGCCGCTCTTCACCCCGCAGAGCCTGACCGGCACAATTCAGCGTCCCAGCACCGGCGGCGGCGCGAACTGGTCTGGGGCCGGGATCGATCCGGAGACCGGGATGCTCTATGTCCCGTCGGTCAACGCCTTCTCGGTGCGGAACTATCGCGACCCGGAACCGGACGAAGGCGCCACGCTGAACATCATCGAGCTACGCGGTCGGGGCACACGCCAGCCAACCATGCCGCAGGGGCTGCCGCTGTTCAAGCCGCCCTATTCACGGATGACGGCGATTGATCTCGGCACCGGAGACCACGCCTGGATGCAGCCCCTTGGGAACGGGGAGCGGATCCGGAATCACCCGATGCTGCGCGACCTGGATCTGCCGCCGCTCGGGGGCGACGGCAGCCGGAGCGGGCCCCTGGTGACAAAGACCCTGCTAATCTATGCCCTCACGACCGGGGGTTCGGACGGCGGTCCTCAGTTGATTGCGGTGGACAAGGCTAGCGGCGCAGAACTTGGCTCGGTCGACCTGCCTCGTGGGGCGATTGGCACGCCGATGACCTATCTGCTCGACGGTCGGCAATACATCGCCCTGACCGTCGGCGGCTCGCCCGTGCCGGAGCTGGTGGCGTTTGCGCTGCCGGAGTGACACGAAGGTGTCAGAAGGCAGAAGTCAGGAGACCACTGGTAGGCTTCGCCAGCTTCAATTTCGATCCTACGAATGAGACAGGGCGTCAGCGAGCACTTCTAAATGCGGCACAGCCCACCGATTGTCTTCTGCCTTCTGCCTTCTGACTCCTGACTTCTGCCTTCTGCGAGCATTCGTGTCCCATCGCATCATCTTCGACACCGACTCGGCGATCTTCAACGACGATGCGGCAGCGCTTGCAATGCTGCTGCAGCGACGTGACACGGTCGAGATACTCGGCGTCACCGTGGTCGCCGGAAACCACACGGTGCCCCAAGGCTCGGAGCACATGCTGCATCTGCTCGAGCTGACCGGCGCGACCGACATCCCGCTCTACCTCGGTGCTCATGCCCCGCTCGTCAACACCCCGGCGCGCGCGGCTCGCCAAGAGGCGAAGTGGGGGCCGATCTCGTTCAAGGGAGCTTTCGACCAAGACGCTGAAGTGCGGCCCCCGCACGGCGGACAGTTCGCTACGACTCGGCCGGAGTCGACCGACGCCGTGACCTTCATCACCGACACGATCGCACGGTACCCCGATGAGGTCACCCTCGTGGCGGTCGGTCCGATGACCAACCTGGCCATGGCGCTCCGCCGTCGGCCAGACCTGGCGGAGCTTGTCAAGAGCCTGGTCTTCATGGGCGGCAACGCCCGCGTACCCGGTAACGTCACGCCAGCGGCCGAGTTCAATTTCTGGTTCGACCCGGAGGCGGCCGCCGAGGTGCTGAAGTCCGCGATTCCGCGCATCGTCATGTTCGGACTCGACATCACCAACCACGCGCCGGTCCGGAAACCGCTCTTCGACCGGATCGTCGCCGTCGACACACCCGTGACACAACTCATGCGTCACCACATGGGCCCGCGATACGAAACGAACCCGAACGCAACCTACTATGTGTGGGACTGCAT
>JASLOY010000636.1 GCA_030745255.1 Vicinamibacterales bacterium | reverse complement strand
AGGCGACGTCCACGTGGGCGAGGGTAGCGGGCGGCCCGCCAGCCATAGTCACGGTTGCGTCGGGGGGGCCATCGCCAATGAGGGCGGTCACGTCGTGCCCGAGGTTCTGTCAACTTGAGGGCGGACCTGGCACAGTAACTGTATGCCGAGCTACCGAGGATACCGGTTTCCGCCCGAGATCATCAGTTACGCGGTGTGGTTGTACCACAGGTTCAGTCTCAGTTTCCGGGACGTGGAGGATCTCCTCGCGGAGCGCGGAATCACGGTCACCTACGAGACGATCCGCCAGTGGTGCCTGACCTTCGGACTCGAGTACGCTCGACGGCTGCGGTCCCGGCGCGGCCGTCAGGGCGACATGTGGTATCTCGATGAGGTGTTCGTGCGGATTCAAGGCCGGCAGCAGTTCCTGTGGCGGGCGGTCGACGAAGACGGTGACGTGATCGACATCCTGGTACAGTCGCGACGGAATCGACGAGCGGCAGTCCGATTCTTCCGCAAGTTGTTGAAGCGCCAAGGCTCGGTGCCACGAGGACTCGTCACCGACAAGCTGGCGAGCTACCCCGCCGCCCACCGAACGGTGATGGCCTCCGTGCGTCACGTCACCGCCCAGTATGCGAACAACCGGGCGGAGGGCTTGCATCAACCGACCCGTCAGCGGGAGCGCCAGATGCGCCGGTTCAAGTCGGCTGCCCATCTGCAACGGTTCGCATCCGTACACGGCGTCGTACAGAATCTCTTCCGAGTCGAGCGCCATCTACTCGGCGCCGTTCACTATCGTTTGCTGAGAACCCGTTTCTTCGGCATCTGGGATGAGGCACGTGCGCCTGCTGACCGAACGCGGGCGGCCGCACCCTGGGAGAGCAGCGCGCTCTCCTCGGCAACTTGACAACGCCCACGGGGGAGTGCGAGATCGTCCATGGTGCTGCGTGTGTGGAGACGGCCTATGCAAGGAACAACGGTGCGATGCATTCTGGGCGTCTGGGTGGCGATCGGGCTCGTGCTATCCATCGCGACATGCGGTGGCGACGCTGACATCTCTCCGGTGGTGCCCAGTAGCACGAATACCTCGCCGGCGAGTTCGCAGATCGAGCCGGGTGCACGCTTGGTGGTCGACATCGTGTCGTCACGGGGTGCGACGCTGCCGGTGGTCATTATTGCCCCAAGTGGGCTACCCCTGGCGGCGGTTGTCTTACTCGAGGGTGATGACGGTACCGTCACGCTCGGCGGTACTTCCGAGAACCCACAGATTCAGAGCGAGGGGTTTCTCGCCAGGAACGCGGACGCGTTCGCGGCCCAGGGACTACTGGTCGCCCTCGTCGGGGTTCCCTCAGACCGCGCGACGGGCGTCGACATCAGCTACCGGGTCAGCACCCAGCAAAGCGACGACGTCGCCGCGGTTGTAGCCTGGATTGACGCCAGGGCGTCGCTGTCGGTCTGGGTGCTGGGCATGAGCCTCGGGTCGTACTCGGCGGCCAACTCTGCTGTCCGTTTGAACGGCGTGGTAGATGGTTTCGCGGTCTGTTCTGCCTCCACGGCTCCTACCGGAGGGCCCTTACCCGGCGGTCTCCTCGACATGAACCTCGACCAGATCACGATACCGTCACTGGTGGTCGGCCACCAAGACGACACCTGCCCGGGTACGCCGCCGACGGGTGTCGCCGCCGTTGCCGGGGCTCTGACATCGTCCCGGTCCGTCACCCAGAAGATCTTCACCGGTGGGTCCTCAGCGATATCACAGCCCTGCGGGCCCAGGTCGGCCCACGGCTATTTCGGCATCGACGATGAGGTCGTCGCGTTCATGGCCGGCGTCATGCTATAGGACCGGCGTGCAACGCCGACAGGCGCCCACTTCCTGCCCTATGTAAATGGTCTGCGCGGAGTTTGCTTTCACTGGATCGCTCCTGAAGAGGAGAAAACGCTCTGAACTCCACGGTTCTAGTCCTGATCTCGGGTGAAAGTTTTCAACGACCGCCGCAAAACCACTCTCAGGTCCAGCGTCACAACTTACTGACCTGACCCCTGGCCCGC
>JASLOY010000635.1 GCA_030745255.1 Vicinamibacterales bacterium | reverse complement strand
GTCTTCCGCATCGGTGATGACACACGGTTCGATGAATTCGTCGGTGATGCCGCGCGCATAAGCTTGTTCGACCAGAACCCCGGCGTCCGTTCCGCGTTGACCGACTCCGCGAGTCATCGCCTCGTAGGCGCGTTGCGTGCGGTCCCACCGCCGGTCCCGGTCCATCGCGTGGTAGCGTCCGCACACGGTCGCCACTCGCCCGACCCCGACCTCGTCGCACGTGCGGCCGAGTGCAGCAAGATACTCGACACCACCGGTGGGTGCCGTGTCGCGGCCGTCGGTCAGCGCATGCACCAACACTCGGCGGACTCCGCGCTGCGCGGCGAGCCGGATGAGCGCCTCGAGATGCCGCTGGTGGGAGTGCACTCCGCCGTCCGAAAGCAGACCGACCAAGTGCAGGGAACGGTCGCCGATGGCGCCCGAGTCGATGAGCGTCAACAGAGCGGCGTTGGTCTCGAGCTCGCCACGCGCGATGGCCTGGTCGATGCGCGTCAGATCTTGAAAGACGATCCGGCCGGCACCAAGATTCATGTGGCCGACTTCAGAGTTGCCCATCTGACCCGTTGGCAATCCCACTGCTTCACCGCACGTGGTCAGGAGGGCAGACGGATACCGGTCGCGGAGCTCTTGGTAGACCGGTGTCCGCGCCTGCAAGATGGCGTTCCCCTCCGGTCGCGTGCCCTCACCCCATCCGTCAAGCACAACGAGCACGAGGGGCGGAATCTTTCGACTGGCGACGTTCGACATAGTCTGGAGGGTTCCGTCGGAGGCGGATGATATCACGACAGCCTGGGTGCTTCGCTTCCGAGGGTATAGTTCGAAAACCCCTCTATTTCAAGGGGTTGAGACCGCTTGGGAGGTTTGACTTGGCGGACGCCGGTCACCTATGATTGACACTATCTCGCCGTGTCCGGACGTGCAAGGAGAAGCGCTCATATGAAGTCGACCGGTCGTCATCGCCCGGCAGTGTTGTCTGTCATCGCGACGGTGATCGTCGTGGCGGCCACCGCCGGCGCGGGTCAGGCGCAGCCGGAACGCCCGGAACGTACTGACGCGCAGCAACAGGAGATCCTGTCGCTGGCCAAGATTGTCGGCGCCGCCTTGCAGGGGCAGCTCGTTCCCACGACCGAGCCGTTCGGATGGGCGAACGATTTTCTGAAGAGTAGCGAACAGACCACGTTCGTGCCGTTTACGCTGTCGGTGGAGCAGTCGAAGGTGAGCACGTCGACCGTGGCGATGTATATGTTTGTGGCGCCGCAGGGCGCGCCCGCGGGGGCGGCGCCCGTGCTTCCCGAGGCGGCATTCGAGGACGCGTATCATATCGACCTCGGCGCGCCAACCGCCGATGGCAACTATGAAATCCGCCGTGGGTTTTGGGTGCCGGGCGGCGACTATGACGTCTACGTCGCACTGAGCGAAAGCGGTGTCCCTGACGGCACCGAGGCCAAGACGATGATGCTCAAGAAGGCGGTGTCGGTGCCCAATTTGTGGTCCGAGCAGCTCGCGACGAGTACTATCATCCAGGCCGACCGCATCGAGTCGTTATCGGTGCCGCCGCCCCCCGACCAGCAACTGGCGAATCCGTACACGCTCGGGGCCATGCGCATCGTGTCGAAGAGCGCGTCCGAGTATCTCACCAGCGACGAACTGTCGCTGGTGTTCCTCGTCTACAACGTCGGGCTGACGGCCGCGGGGCTGCCGGACGTGGAAATCGAATACACGTTCAACACGCGTGGGCCGGATGGGGACGAGTACTTCAACCGGACCAATCCGCAGGCGTTCAACGATCAAACGTTGCCGCAGGGCTTCGATCTGGAGGCGGGCCATCAACTGGTCGCCGGCCAAGCGATTCCGTTGAGCGGGTTTCCCGAGGCCAACTACCGGCTCGAGATCAAGATCACCGACAACACGAACGGCGCGTCGTTGACCCACAACGTGGACTTCTCGGTGTCGGCGTCTTGAGACGTCGCATCCGAGCCGCGATCGACACGAGAAAGGGCGTCATGGCGTTGTCCGAACGGATGCGCGTCGGCACCATCGTGGTCCTTGCGCTGGGCGGAGTGCCGGTGG
>JASLOY010000634.1 GCA_030745255.1 Vicinamibacterales bacterium | reverse complement strand
ACGAGGCGGGCCGGCTGTTTGTCGGCGGCAGTTACACCCGCGCCCGGCCGGTAGACGAGTATCACAGCGCGGTCCGGGCCATCGACCCCATCACCGGCACCCGCCGGTGGGAGTTCCCGGTCCGGGCAAAGTCGATGTCCGGCGTGATGGCGACGGCGGGCGGCCTGGTGTTCACAGGCACGGTGACGGGTAACTTCATCGCGCTCGACGCCGAGACCGGCGCCGATCTGTGGCAAAGCCGACTCGGCGGCGAAATCATCGCCGCTCCGATCACGTACCTGAGCGAAGGTCGCCAGCAGGTGTCGATCGCCGCCGGTCACGCCATCTTCACGTTCCGGCTGCCTGAGTAGCGCGCGCCCGGTCTGACCCAGCGCGCTCGGCTTCCGGATACAGGCGACGGGGTTCAGACGCGGTCAGCGCAGGGCAGTCCCGCTAGAGCGACGCGACGAAGCGCGCTGCCAGATCGTCGGCAGATATGCGATTCCAGGTCTCGTTCACGCCAACCAAGAGAGTGCCGCCAGGCCGCGGCGCGCCCAGGTCGACCCCGCGCTCGCCGAGGCGCCGACGGAACCCAGCCGCGTCGGAGCCGCCGACACGCAGGATGAAGAGGTTGGTCCCCCCCCCAATCCGTGCGACCGTGAACGCGTCATGTTGGGCGATCTGCTCGATGAAGGCCTCCGACACGGCGACCGCTTTGCGAAAGCGGTCGACGAATCCGGGCAGGTAGTGCAGCGCGACGGCCGCAAACGGCCAGGCGCCGGGCAGCCCCGCCCCGAACATGCGGCGCGTGTGATACATGTCGTCGAGCAGGGCGCGCGGCCCCGCGAGAATCGCACCCGACACCGCGTTGAAGTATTTGTAGAGCGACACATAGACGGTATCGAACGGGCGCGCGTACTCCCCTACAGCCACTCCGGTGTAGGCGCTCTGCAGAAACAGCCGAGCGCCGTCGAGGTGCAGCCCGATCCCCTCCCTTCGTGCGAAGTCGGTCACCCGTTCCAACTCTGCCTGGTCGAAGGTCTCGCCCGAACGTCGCCGCACCGGAGTCTCGATCGAGATCACCGACACCGGCCGGGTCACGCGTCCACTCGCAGTCCTGTCGAGGACCTCTTCCACTTGATCGAGCGTGAAGGTTGCCGTGCCCGGCGCCAATGGCATCACGTTGATCGCGCTCAGCGTCTGGACACAGTCACCCGAGTCGTTGAACAGATGGCTCTCGGCTTGGAGGATGGCGCGGCCGCCGGCGGCACCGGCCAGCGCGCGCACCGCGAGCTGGTTGGCTAGGGTACCGGTCGGCATGAACACCGCGCGCTCTTTCCCGAGCATGGCCGCACACCGCTCCTCCAATGCTTGGACCGTTCCGCCGTTCGAGTAAGAGTCGCGGTCGATGCGGCCCTCCTCGGCCAGACGGGTCAGCAGGCGTCCCTGATCACCCGCGGTCAGCCCGAGCCCGTCCCCGGTCATCCGGACCCGCGTCGATGCCGGCTCGAACTGGCCACCCACTCCGCTAGCACCTCCCTGGGCCTGTGCGACACCAGGCTGGAGCAACCCGGCTCCGATGCCCAGGGCGCCCGTCTGCAGGAACCGCCGTCGGTCGATGCTGTTCATGATGCCCGCCTCCTGGACGGCCGCCCACGTCATCGGCAGAGCGTCGAATACGCCGGTGCCGGCCTGTGACTGCACGAAACGCTTGATTATAGAACTCCGGGCGTCGACACGGGCGTCCCGGCTGAAGCATTATGAACGTCTATCCAGTTGGATCGAGGGGAACATGAGTCGAACGCTGCGAACGCTGACTGTGGTTGCGCTTTGCTGCGTCACCGTGGTGTCGGCGCAGCCTTCCTCAGGCACGTGGGGACGACGCAACCTCCGGTTCGACAGCCGCCAGGTCAGCTTCGTGCGGCTGGCCTGGACCCGGGGCACCTTCGGCGGTCCGGTCTACGGGCAGGGCATCAACTTTTGGCTCCACGAGTTCCCGAGAGCAGAGCAGAATCTGATGCAGGTACTCGACGACTTCACCATGGTCGACGCTCGGACCGACGGCAGCTTGAACCTCACGCTGGACGATCCGAATCTCTTA
>JASLOY010000633.1 GCA_030745255.1 Vicinamibacterales bacterium | reverse complement strand
ACCCAACCGGCAAGTAGACGTAGCCCAGCTCCGGGTCGGCGCTCATGTTCGACCAGACGTTGGCGCCACCGGCGTGCTTCCACGACTCGTCGCCCCAGGTCTCGTGGCCGAACTCGCCGGGCTGCGGAATCGTGTGGAAGATCCACTTCGTCTCGCCGGTGCGGACGTCGTACCCGCGCACGTGGCCCGGCGGCGCCTCCTGCCGGCCGGTCCCCTCGGTCATCGCCGAACCGACGACCACCGTGGTGCCGGCCACGAGCGGCGCGGAGCTGACGGCGTACTGGCCCGGATCGATCGTGCGGCCCAGCCCGCGCTTGAGATCGACGCGACCATTGCGGCCGAAGTTGGCATCAGGCTCGCCGGTCTTCGCGTCGACCGAGACGAGATAGGTCCGCCCGCCGGCGTAAAACAGTCGTGCCTCCTCCCCATCGGTCCAGTAGGCCAGCCCCCTCGTCAGAAACCCGTGCACCGCTGGACGGCCCTCCAGATACAGCCCGGGATCGTAGCTCCAGAGCGTGTCGCCAGTCGTTGGCTCGATCGCAGCGATCTGTCCCAGGTTGGTCGTGGTGTAGAGCACGCCGTCGACCAGCAGCGGCGTGACCTCGTGGGCGTAGGTACGGAACATGCGCCCGTCCCGGATGACTGGGTTCGCGGCGCGCAGCGTCTCGTCGACCGACGTCCAGGTCCAGGCAATCCGAAGCTGGTCGACGTTGTCTCTCGTGATCTGATCGAGGGGCGAGTACTTGGTGTGTCCGGGATCGCCGCCGTAGAAGCGCCACTCCTCGGGGCTCGAGCCGGTCTGAGCGTGTGCCGCGGCCGGAAGCAGAATCACCACGACCGCCATCGAGACTGCAGCAACGGTCATCCTGCGTGGGGATGCGGTCAACACGGGTTTCCCCCGGAGTGGTGCGTGCGAATGTCCGAAAGCGTATCACCAGGGCCGCGACAGCGGCTGCCGTCGTGCTTCCGGGCGATGAGTCGCCGGGGAGCGGTCGAGTTCTTCGACACTACGACGGCGACGTGTGCCTGTTGACTGAGGACCGAGGCCCGACTGGGTTGGGAAGGACGGCACCTTCCTTCCTCGTCATCGGCCTACTCTGCCACCAGCGACCTCAACCTGACAATGCCGTCGCCGCTATTGCTTCTTCCCGGTTCCGTTCAAGCTGAACTGACCGCCCCCGAAGCTCATCTCGGTGTTGATCATCTCGCCGTCCAGCGTCACGGTCATGACGACCTCGTTGACGCCGCCTCGGCCTTCCCGCTCGAAGGTCAGCACGAGGTCGTCACCAACCCGCGCGATGTCGGTGATGTCGTTCGGGCCGCCCCGTCCGAACTCGAGCCTCGCGGCCACTTTGCCACCCTCGTCCCGGACTATCAGGGTCTGGTCGATCGTGCCGCCGCGCGGCGATTCCACGGCTATGACCCACGTCCCCATGAACGCGCTCGCGTCGGACGAATCCAACATCGAGGCTTGACCGGCCGCTGCTGGTCCGGCCAGCAGGAGCACACCCAATACCGCCGCCGCCGTCGACAGCTGCCGTCTTCTCATCGTCACGCTCCTTCCGATGTTCCGAACACACGCAGGATACACCGACCTGGCGTGGGGGCGATCCAATCAGTTGCGTCCAGGGTCACACGATGGGTGGTGTTTGACGTTCGGATCCGCCTATACCCGGAGGCTCCGGCGCCAGCGCGGCTGGAGCGAAATCTGCCGCGGGCGCGCGGAGCTTCAATCTGATCCCCCGATGCGCGGGGACTCCCACGGTCATTCAACCTCATTCGCCCCTACCGTCGATCAACACCTCCCGGAGGTGGTTCTCGAAGAAGCGCTCGACCCCGTCCTGGTTGAGGTGATCGCTGTCGAAGAACAACGCCTCATCGTTGCTGACCGAGGCGAAGTCGTGATACGCGACGCCGTGACGCGCCACGAGCATCTCCAGCGTGGCGTCGAACTGCGCCCAGCGTTCGCCGCCAATCGGGACGCCGCTCTGGTCCGTCATGTCGAACCCGTGGCTGCCGCTGTAGGCGACGCCATCGACGCCCACCCTGGCTCGCACGTCGGCCAGCTCCCGGCCGCTAATCACC
>JASLOY010000632.1 GCA_030745255.1 Vicinamibacterales bacterium | reverse complement strand
CGATCGACATCGGCGTCGACGGCATCCAGACGGATCACCCGCACCAACTGATCGCGCTGCTGGCGTCGATGGGGTTGCGATGACGCGGTGATCTGCTCCGTGCCTCGGCGTCGCCGTGTCGCGGGGTAGACCCGCATAGCCGCGCCGAGAATGCGGCGCCAGGCATTGCACACTCGACGGGGTCGCCCGGCGGCGCCTCGCCATCGCGCACGACACCCATACGCAAATGCCCTTGTTTCGCAGTGTTGCACGGCGCCGGCACGGCTCCACACGCGCTCACGTGCCGCGCGCGGGCGGTCGATAGCGACGTTCGATCGCAGGGGTGGTGTGACGGCCTCGGGTACGCGGGCCGAGCTTCCGGCACGCGCTGCCATGCGCCGTCCTCGGCGTCAGTAACCGGCACACCGCGGCGTCATCTTTACATACATCGTCCGGGACCGCGTCGCTGGCGACATTCCGGCGCTTCGGCGCGCCTGGGCGTCAGGTTCAGGTTCGGTACCCAACACCGACCACTCCCAGCGCGTCTGGGCAGAACCCTCTCCCTGACTGCCTGCGCCCATCTCGCCACGTCGTTGGCACGAACGTTGATGCAGAAACGGCGTCGCAGCATGTTGCTGGGCGGCCCAGATCGTGTGGCCGGGCCCGCGCCCCACTCCGTTGTCTTGCCTGGAGGTCGGCGAAGATGCAGTCCGCGCGCATTCTCTCACGTCAGCGCCTACGCAGACCTAGCATGAGGCCACTCACTCAGCCCGTTCGCGCCCTGTGTGTCGCGTTCGTGGTCCTGGTTCTCCCCGGCTGCGCGAATGTGATGCACACCTCGACGCAAGCCGTGACGGTTCGATCGGAGCCGCCGGGAGCGAAAGTGTTCGTCGGAGGCGTGGACACGGGCCGGACGACCCCAGCACTGATGCGCCTCAAGCGCTCGGAGCGAGAAACCACGCTGCGCGTCGAACACGAGGGTGTCCGCCCGGCGACGATCGAGCTACGTCGATCCGTGAGTGGTTGGGTGTGGGCGAACCTCATGCTGGGCATCCTGGCGCCGGGCGGCCTCGCAGCGGACTACCTTGAGGGCTCCCTGTTCAAACTCTCACCAGATGCCGTGCTCATAGACTTCCCGGTGCCGGCGACGACGGCAGAGGCGCCCTCGCGCCCTCCGGTAGTGACCCTTTCAGGTGTCCCGCCGATCCGGCCCGGTTCGACGAGCTGGTTCTACGCAGCGCTGGGTCGGGGCGACCTGCGGGGAGGCGGGCGTGATCTCGGCTGCTCGTATACCGATCGGAATCTCCGGACCGGAGGCGCCCTCGGCGCATCCTTTCTGAGGGGAAAGCATCTCATTTCCCTTCGTACTGCCATTCAGGAGCGGGGCCTGAGGTACGGCGACTGGCTCTTCGGGACGACTAGGGTGCGTGAGTCGGTTTCGGACTATGGCGTTCTCTACGGTCGTGCCCTGCGTGGCAGAGCCGGTCTGGCTTCTGCGTCCATTGGACTCGGCTTCGTGCGAGGCGAGTTCTGGTGTCGGGGCGGCGGGTGGCTCGACGAACCGCTCGAACGTGGCTTTGTCACGGTTGGGCTACCGATGGAGGTTCGGCTTCACCCAGATGCTCTGGCACGATTCGGGCTTGGGATTTACGGGTTCGGGAATCTGAACCCCGAGCGCTCCTTCGCCTCGGTCGCGTTGGGCCTCTCCATTGGTCTGCTGAGATAGCGGTCTGACCCTGTCACTGGGCCCAAGTGTAGGGGTGTGGCGCCTGTGGATCTGACCCGATGCGCGTGCGCACGGAGAAGCGCGGCCCATGGCACGGCGTCGTCGCAGCTGACAGCCCGGCGCAGCCTCGTCCTCCTACAGTGGCCGCGAGATACTTCGTGGCCGTCGGCTCCTCAGCATGACCCTCAAGGGTGCGTGGGGCGCGCAGGATCTGTCGTCAACTGGCGTCCCGAGCGCTTGCGGCCATCTGCTCAGCTTCGTCGCGCGAGCTTGTTCGAGAAGATGCTGATGAGCCCGCCGAGAATCACGTATCCCAGGAGCACTTCGAACAGCACCCAAGTCTCGCCGGCCAGGTTTGCGGGGAGGACATCGCCGAACCCGAGCG
>JASLOY010000631.1 GCA_030745255.1 Vicinamibacterales bacterium | reverse complement strand
CCGGATGCGCAGGTGCTCCAGAAACTCCGGCTTCCACTCCACGTAGCGTCGGGTGTCGGTCCGCACGTCGGCCTCGTAGGCACGCAGCAGGTCGGGGTCGGCGTCAACCTCGCCGTCGAACGGGCGGAACCCTCGTCCCGCTCGATTGTCGGTCAAGCCAATCTGATTGATCGTGACCAGATGGGTCGCCATTTCGGGGTAGAGGAAGGCGAACCGTGTGGCCATCTGCCCGCCGATCGAGTGGCCGACGATGCCGGCTTCGGCGATACCGAGGTGCTCCATGAGCCGGGCCGTGTTTGAGGCATGCAGGCTCATGCTGTAGGGCAGGATCGGCTTGGACGACTTCCCCCAGCCCAGCCGATCCTTCACAATGACCCGGTAGCCTTCGTTTGCAAGGGCCTCGATCTGCCGCTTCCAGTACCAGCCGTAGTAGCTGCCCCCGTGGTGGAGGACCACGGCGCGGCCATTGGCGGGCCCCGCCGGCGCGACGTCCATATAGGCAATTCGAACGTCCTGGTCATAGACTCTGAAATTCATGAACTCGACCGGATGCGGGTACTCGATCTCCTCCAGGTTGATCGAGATCGCTCCCCACTCGGCGGGCGGCTCGGACGGCGGTTGGTGGGATTGCGCCGAGAGCGTGCCCGGTTCAACGAGGGTCAGCGCGGTCAGGAGTGACAGCGCCACGAACAGCGAGGTCAGGGCTTGGCGTTCGATGGTCATCGGTCCTCCGATCGCGGACGACGCCCCGGCCTGGGGCGAGCGGGGGTCTGCTGGAGCCGAGGTTCGAGTCATTCTACGCCTACGTGGTCACGGGCTCCAGCGGGCGCCAACCCCTCAATGCCGTCGGCCGGCGAAAAGTGGAGAGCGGGCCAGGAGATTCACGTAGAATCATCATTTCGGAGAGACAACCACACTGCGCCCGAGAGTAGCCCCGTCCGCGAGGAGGCACCAATGTGCGATGACCGAACCGTTGCCGACAACATCAAGTACTTGCGTAGGAACAAGCTAACACGGCGGCAGTTTGGAGCCGTATCTGCCGGGGCGGGGCTGGCGATGCTACTGCCACGAGTCGCGAACGCCCAGGCGGTGACCGAGTCCGAGATCGACGTCACGACGCCCGATGGTGTGTCGGACAGCTATTTCGTACACCCCTCGAGCGGAGCACACCCGGGCGTGCTCATCTGGCCCGATGCCTTTGGTCTGCGCGACGCCAAGCGACAGATGGCGAAGCGGCTGGCAGAATCAGGTTACTCGGTTCTGGTGGTGAACCAGTACTACCGGTCGAAACGGGCGCCGATCGTCGCCACCACGAACTTTGCCGCGGAGCGCGAGACACTCATGCCGCTGATGGGAACGTTGAACGCGGACACCCAGATCAGGGACGCGATGGCGTTCATCAGCTTCCTCGACAGCCAGGCGGCGGTCGACACCAACCGGAAGATGGGGACGATGGGCTACTGCATGGGCGGGCCGTTCACGATGCGGACCGCCGCCGCGGTTCCCTATCGTATCGGTGCGGCCGCGTCGTTCCACGGTGGCGGGCTGGTGACCAACGCGGACGACAGCCCGCACCTGCTGGTGCCGCTGATGGAGGCGCAGTATCTGTTCGCGATCGCCGCGAACGATGACGAGAACCAGCCGGAAGCCAAGGACGTGCTCCGCGAAGCATTCGCCGACGCCGGGCTGCAGGCGGAGATCGAGGTTTACGCCGGCGCAATGCACGGGTGGTGCCCGCCCGACTCGGGCGTCTACCACGAAGCGCAGGCCGAGCGGGCCTGGAGCCGGCTTCTGGTCTTGTTCGAGAGCGCGCTCGCCTGAACGGATCGGCACGCTGTGGCGCAGGCCTTCAAGCCTGCGTTCGCACGGATGAAGCCGTACGCCACAACGACGTCCCTTCGGGCAACACCGGGATCGAGGGTGCTCTCGATCGTGCCCTGCCTACCCCGAGTGGGTCAGCGGGGTTCCCGGTAGGTGCTGACCGCCGGAAGCTCCGACCCGGTGAGGTCGTCAGGCAATGGCTCACCGGCCACGGTCGGCATGCGGAGCGTGCCGATGCCTTCGATGGTCGCCTCGATCAGTTCGCCCGCTTG
>JASLOY010000630.1 GCA_030745255.1 Vicinamibacterales bacterium | reverse complement strand
AAAAGATCGACCGCTTTCTGCACCTCTGGGACATCTACGACGACCGCTACGCGTCGCTGTCCGCCTATTCGAAAGGGATGAAGCAGAAGATTCTCATTTCAGCGGCGCTCCTCGACGACCCGGAGGTCGTGATTCTCGACGAGCCGTCGTCCGGTCTCGACGTCGGTTCAACTCTGGTGCTGAAAAAGCTCATCCGGGCGCTGGCAGACGCCGGCAAGATCGTGCTCTACAGCTCCCACATACTCGAGCTGGTCGAACAGATCTGCTCGTCTGTCGTCATTCTGCGTGATGGTGCCGTGGTCGCCAGCGACCGCGTCGAGCGGCTCCGCGAGCTGATGGAGCAGCCCTCTCTCGAGCAGGTCTTCACCCAGCTCGCGGTCCAGGAAGACGTCGACCAAGTCGCCAAGGATCTCGTAGAAGCAATGGCGTTATGACCACCGACACCGCCCACAACCCCGGCGGCCCGTCGCAAGACGCGGAGCGCGCGCAATTTCGGCTCCTCGTCCCAAATTTCCTTCGCCGGCTGTACGAGAGCGACCTGGTGTCGGAAGGCGTCGACATCCGGCCCCTGGTGGCCTGGGTGCCGGCGGTGATCTTGGCGCCGTGGGGGTTTATCGTGGTGGTGCTACTCGTCAAGTACATTCACCTCGCGTCTATCGTCGAACAGTTTCCCGAGCGTTTTGGTGAGCTCGAACGCGCAACCTGGGGCGATGAGCTGTTCTTCATCCTCTTCTCGATGACCGCGGTCGGCTTGATCACAGTAGCGGTCGGCTTGATCACAGTACTGGTCTGGGAGTCGGTGTTTCCAGACAAACGCGACGCGCAAATCCTGGGTTCGTTGCCGATACGTGGCCGCACCGTGCTACTGGCCAAGCTGACGGCGCTCGTCCTCTTCGTGGGTGTCTTCGCGGTGGCGATCAGTGTGCCGACGGGCGCCGGTTTCGCCCTCGCGGTCAGCTGGCATCACTGGTTCGCGGCACCCTCGTATCTGCTGACGCATCTGGTGGTCATTCCGTTGGCCGGGGTGTTCGTGTTCGTGTGTCTGGTCGCGTTGCAGACGATCTTGGCGGCCCTCGTACCGCGGCGGCTGCTGCGCGCCGTCTCCATCATCGCCCAGTTGCTGTTCGTGGTCGCGTTGATTGAGATGTTCGTCTATTCAACGGTCATCTCCGGCTGGCTCGCCGAGCGTGCGCACATGCTGACCGAATCGGGCGGCGGGAGCTGGCTGCCGCCGCTCTGGTTCCTCGGCCTCTACGAGACTCTGCTCGGCTCCGACCTGGCGAGCTTTCACCGGCTGGCCGTCACGGCCCTGGTGGCCACCGGCGCACTGCTCGCGCTGAGCATCGCGGCCTATGCGTGTAGCTACCGCCGTATCGTCCGACGTGTGCTCGAGAGCACACAGTCCGACGAGCGCGGAACCCGGCGCCTGGCGCATCTGGTTCGCCATGTCTCCCCTGCGGTGGTGCGCGACCGCACGGTGCAGGCGGTCATCGCCTTCATCGGCAAGAGCCTGGCCCGCAGCGGCCTCCACCGACTGGTGCTCGCTATCTACTTGGGGGTGGCGCTGGCCTTGGCCCTCGGTGGCATTCTTCGTCCGCTGACAGAGGGGCTCGGCGTCACGCTGGACGAACCGAGCGTGGCGTTGCTGTCGATCCCGCTGGTCCTGTCATTCTTTGCTCTCGTCGGTCTGCGTGTCCTGTTCACGGTCCCGATCGAGCTGCCGGCGAACTGGGTGTTCCAGATCACAGAGCGCCATGAGAAGTCGATCTATCTGCGGGGAGCGCGCACGGCGCTCGTGCTGATCGGGCTCGTGCCGCTTGCGCTGATCACGCTCCCGGCGTACTGGGCGATCTGGGGCTGGCAGCTGGCCGCCGCACACACCACACTCTGGGTGCTGCTGGGCACGCTGCTCATCGAGGCGCTGTTGACCGGCTTCCGGAAAGTGCCGTTCACCTGCTCCTACCTGCCGGGCAAGGCGAACGTGAGGCTGCTCGCGCCTCTCTACATAGCCGTGACGTTGATCTACGGGTACTCAACCGCGCGGTCGGAGCTCTGGCTCCTCGCCGAGCCTCATCGATGGCTGGTCGCGGTTGCCAT
>JASLOY010000062.1 GCA_030745255.1 Vicinamibacterales bacterium | reverse complement strand
CAGTTCCCGAAACAGAAGGTGGTTTTCGGACCAAGCCAGGTCGTGGCCCGCATCAACCAGGACCAGGAGATCTCGCCACAGATCACGCTGTGGAACCAACAAGGCTCCGAGGTCATCCAGGGCACGCTGCTGGTGATTCCAATCGAGGAGGCGCTGCTGTATGTCCGTCCGCTTTATCTGCGGGCCTCCGGCGGGCGGATCCCGGAGCTGACGCGAGTGGTCGTGGCGTATCAGAATCAAATCGTAATGGAGGAAACGCTCGACCTGGCGCTCGACCGGCTGTTCGGGTCGGGACGCAGGCCGGCGCCTGCCTCGTTGCCGGCCGCGGCCGTGCTGGCCGAGCCGGACGTGCCGCAACTGGCCGACGCCGTGGCACCGACAGCGAGTACAGCGGTCGGCACCGACCGGCTCGCGGCACAAGCGAGCGAGCACTACAGCCTCGCGCTGCAGGCACAGCGTGAGGGGGACTGGGCGTTGTACGGACAGGAGATCGAACGACTCGGCGAAGTGCTCGCACTGCTAGGCGCGGGGCCGAACTGAGAACGGTCTGCCCAGGAAATCAGGAGGCAGAAGCCAGGAGAAAGCTGGTCGGCTTTGCCGGCTTCTGTTCCTCGCCAATGCATCACACGAACAGCTTTCGAGGAGAAGTGGGAATGCAGGCCATACGTCTTGCCGGTGTGCTGGGCTTCGGAGTCGTTCTTGCGGTGGGGTGCGGTGGCGAGCCGGAGGCGCCGCCTGTCGAGATGACACCGGGGCTGACCGCGTTCGTCGGCGCGCGGATCATCGACGGCACCGGCGACGCCGTCGTCGAAGACGGCGTGCTGATTGTCCGAGACGGTCGGATCGAAGCGGTCGGTTCGCAGGGTACGGTGACGGTGCCGGCGGATGCCGAGCAAGTCGACGTCAGCGGCCGCACGATCATGCCGGGGCTGATCAACGCACACGGGCATGTCAACAACATCCGGGGCCTCGAGTCAGTCGACTTTACCGAGGCGCAGGTCCAGAGCCAGCTCGGGGTGTACGCCCGCTACGGCGTGACCACGGTGTTCAGCCTGGGTGGCGATGGCCCTGAGAGCATAGCCGTGCGCGATCGTCAGAGAACCGACCCGGATCTGAACGAAGCCCGTCTGTTCGTGGCGGGGAACATCCCCACCGGTCCTTCGCCGGAAGAGGCCATCGAGCAGGCGACGGCCGCGGCCGACATGGGCGCGGACATCCTGAAGATTCGCGTCGACAACAACCTCAACCCGGAGCGGGTTCAGAAGATGCAGCCCGAGACCTACCAGGCCGTGATCGACACGGCGCACGAGCGTGGGCTCAGGCTAGCGGCGCATCTCTACTACCTGGAGGACGCCAAAGGGCTCCTCGAGGCGGGGGCCGATCTGCTTGCCCACAGCGTGCGCGACGAGGAAGTGGACGAGGATCTGATCACACTGCTCCGCGACTCGGGTGTCTGCTACTGCCCGACGCTGATGCGCGAGGTCTCGACTTTCGTCTACGAATCACGCCCCGAGTGGTTCGACGACGAGTTCTTTACCAAGGAAACGGACGCCGCCGTCATTGCCGCACTCGATTCGGAGGAGTGGCGCCAGCGCTCGAGCAGTCGGAATGCGCAGATCTACAAAGCGCAGCTCGAAGTGGCCAAGCGCAACCTGAAGACCTTGTCGGATGCGGGGATTCCGATCGCCATGGGCACCGACACCGGGCCGGCCGCCCGGTTCCAGGGCTACTTCGAGCACGGCGAGCTCGAGCTGATGGTCGAGGCGGGGTTGACGCCGATGCAGGCGATCGTCGCCGCCACGTCAGATGCCGCCCGCTGCATGGAAGTCGATGCCGATCTCGGTTCGATCGAAGCCGGCAAGTGGGCCGACTTCCTGGTGCTGGGTGCGAACCCGCTCGACGACATCGCCAACACCCACTCGCTCGAGTCGGTCTATATCGCCGGCAACGCGGTGCCGGGCGTGTGAGACGAAGTAGTCAGAATACAGAAGGCAGAAGTCAGAAAAAGCAGGACGGCTGCGCCGTCATTCAGAAGCGCTCAGCCGCAACCACCGTTTCAGGTGTCGCATGCGCTGCAGCGGGTACCTCTCCCCGGCCTGAGACTGATGCTGGCAACGCCCTCCGGTACTCTTCTGACTTCTGACTCCTGCCTTCTGACTTCTGCCTTCTTGGAGCACTCCGCTCAGTGTGTCATCGCGTGTAGCAGCACATTGACGCCGAGCGCGTAGCCATCCGGCGAGAACGCCTCGAAGAACCCCTGGTCCTCACCCTCTCGCTCCCAGGCGTCCTGGATGTCGGTGTTGTGGGTCATCGCCACCATGATCCGGCCGGCCCGGTCCTGGATGACACGGAAGTGGGGCTCGGCACTGTCGGCGCCCCGTTCGGAGGTCCCACCGGTGTCGCGCCAGAACCCGATATTCGAGATCTGCGGAATCTCCCAGATATAGAACTGGCCGTGGAAGAGTGGATGGTCGAGCGGCAGATCGACGATGGGGAATTGCGCCGGTGGCAGGACCTTGCTGATTTCCCCCACCCACTGCTCCCACTCGACTGAGCCCCAGAAGTCATCCGCCCAGAGAAACCCGCCCTTCAGCAGGTACTCCCGCAGCCGCGCCGCCTCATCACCCGAGAGCGTCATCGTCCCGACTGCCGAGGCCACGATGAACGGACAGGTGAAGATTGTGTCGTCGGCGATCGGCACCACCCAGTGTTTCGGTTCGCCGCGGTCGTCAAAGTTGACCGGAGTGGAAGTCAGCTCGGACAGTCGCACCATGAAGTTGATGTCGGCGAACGGGTAATCGGTCGACCAGCGTCCACGGCCCCACTGTCCGCTCTGATACATCAAACGACAGAACGAGAACCCGTTATCGTGGGTGCCGGCCGGCTTCAGGCGAGGGGGATAGCGAGACCGCCGATAGCCCCACTGAGCCCCGGCGATAGAGGCAAGTAGCAGCCCCGCCAACACCCCGGCGACGATCTGACGTCCACGTTGAGCACTCATCTCTTCGTGTCGTTCCGAATGCCGGATTATCCCATGTGGAGCCGGCGGGCCGTGACGCTTCCTTCCGAGGTTTGCTCAATTCGTTGCCGTGGTCGTACCGGTTCGCCATAGAATAGAGGCGCCCCTGAAAGTGAGGTTCACATGAGGTCCAGACCTTTCGTTCAACTCATCGCACTCGTGGTGCTGCTCGGCATGCCGGCGCTTGCGTCCGGGCAGACCTGGGAACCGCCACGGCTCGCCAATGGCCACCCGGACATCAATGGCATGTGGAACAACGTCGGCTCGTCGCATGTGCCGCTCGAGCTGCCCGCTGACCTGGCCGGGAGGACACTGACCGAGGAGGAACGCCTCGAGCTGTTCACGGCTCGCTCCGACCGGGCCAAAGCGGTCGAATGGGAAGGGCACGAGAACAGCCGCGGGGTCGGCGCCTACGCGAACTATTGGTTCGACTGGTTCTGGAAGGAGCCTGTCGCCGGTGACGCGCCTGCCCTCGTCGTGCACCCCCCAGACGGGCAGGTGCCTGGCATGACCGAGCTGGCGAGAGACAGCGTCGGCTATTACCGTGAGCATCTGCACGACACGTTCGCGAACATGGAATCGGGCGACCGGTGCCTGTCGCGGGGCGTCTTCGGCATGATGATGCCGACCGCCTACAACAACGGGAAGCTGATCGTGCAGACCGAGGACCACATCATCATCCACAGCGAGATGATCCACAACGCGCGCATCATTCCGATTGACGCCGGTCCGCACGCCCACTCGAACATCACTCAGTGGGAGGGCAACCCGCGCGGCCACTGGGAGGGCAACACTCTGGTCGTCGAGTCGATCAACTTCAAGGCGGTTGGCAACATGCGGGCGCCCGGGTCACGCGCGCCCCAGCACGAGGGGCGACGGATGGTCGAGCGGTTCACGTTCGTCGACGCGGAGACGCTGAACTACGAGCTGACCGTGGACGACCCCGAGACCTACATCGAACCCTGGACCGTCGCCTTTCCCTACAAGCGCGACAACGAGTACCAGCAGTTCGAGTACGCTTGCCACGAGGGCAACTGGGCCGTGCCGAATTCGCTGAGTGGGGCGCGGGCTCAGGAGCGCGCGCAGCGATGAGGCGAGTCGGTCGATCGCGGCACTGGCCGGGCACACTGGCTGCCGCCCTCGACGCGGTCGCCATTGTGGCCCTCAGCTGGGCGGCTCCGGCTGCCGCCCAGCAGGGCTCGACCGACTGGACCAGTCAGAACCTCAATCTCGACAACAATCGGTTCGCCCAACTCGACGAAATCGACACCACCAACGTAGGTCGACTCGTGGAGCGATGGTCTTACGAGGTGGGGCCGGGTCACAACATCGCCCAGGCCACACCACTGGTGGTTGGCGGCGTGATGTATCTGCACTCGCGCTCGACCCTCTTTGCCCTCGACGCCGCCACCGGCGAGGAATTGTGGACGGCGGTGCTGGACGCCGGCTCGGAGAGCGGCAGCCCGGTGCGCGGGCCGACCTTTGCAGACGGCAACATCTACGCCTACCGCGGCGCGGACCTGTATGCGATGGACGCCGGTACCGGCGCGCCGGTGGAGTCGTTCGGCAACCAGGGGGTGCTCCCGGTCGTCAGCACTGCGCTGCAGATGAAGTATCCAGACGACTACCCTCCGAATCTGGACCCGGTGAGCATCGGCTACCGCATCACGACGCCACCCGCGCACCATGACGGCACCATGTATGTCGCCGCCGCGCTGTCGGAAGGCCACATTCCGGGCGGCCTGGTCATCGCCACCAGTGCCGACACCGGCGCCATCAAGTGGGTCTTCAACACGATCCCGCAGGGGCCCCAGGATGAAGGGTGGGAGATCGCACGCGACACCTGGGGTAGCGGTGCGCGCGCCGGCGGCGGCATCTGGACACAACCGGCGGTCGACCCGGACCTGGGGATGGTCTACGTCAACGCCGGGAATCCCTCGCCCGACTACGATGGGTCGGCTCGTGTAGGGATCAACCTGTTTTCCAACAGCACCATTGCGCTCGACCTCGACACCGGCGCCCTGCGGTGGTATTACCAGGCGGTCCATCACGACCTCTGGGACTGGGACCACGTAACCGGCCCTGTGCTTTTCGACGTGACCGGCAACAACGGCGAAACCATCAAAGGTGTCGCCGCCGCCGGGAAGAACTGCCTCTTCTACATGTGGGATCGAGAGACCGGGAAGCCGCTCCATGCCATGGTCGAGACCCTGGTGCCCACCGAGACCGACGTGCCGGGTGAGCAGGTATGGCCGACACAGCCGATACCGCACAATGCGGCCGGCGTACCGATGACTCCACTGTGTGCAACCTTTGTCGAGCTCGACGATCCGGAGCTCGCCAGTCGCTCGAGTCAGTTCTACAGCCCCTACTGGATCTCCAAAGCCGTCATCGTCCCGCACGGCGGGTCGAGCTTCGGGTCGCCGTCGTTCAGCCCGAGCACCGGGCTGGTGTACGTCACCGGGAAGAACGGCGCCATCGCCCTAGTCGTCAACCCGGTCGGCGATACGCTCGAGCCGGGACCGGACTCGCGCGGCCATACAGACAGCTTCTCCGACCTCGACCGCATCAGCGAAGACTATCCGCCGAGTGTCAGCGTGTCGGCGTATGACCCGGTTACCGGCGAGCAGACGTGGCAGGCCGTGCTGCCGGCGCGATCCTCGATCGGCGCCAGCGGCAACATGGTGACCGCCGGCAACCTGGTGTTCCAGGGCGTCGAGGACGGCGGCTTCTACGCACTCGACGCCGGAACAGGCGAGGAACTGTTCCGGTTCGACGCACCACGCCCCATTCGAGCGAGCCCAATGACCTATCAGGTGAACGGCACGCAGCATGTGACGGTGGTCGCGACCAACAGGGTGGTCACCCTGGCCTTGCCGTAAGGACTACGACGTCAACATCTCGGCGACCTCAGGAAACAGGATCTGCAGGAGTGACCGTCGCGACCGCTGCCGATCGGCGAAGCCGGTGGCGCGCTCGTACCGCTGCAGGATTGCGAGGGCGTCGGCCAGCGAGAGTTTCCGCGTGGCCTCGAATTCGACACAGCGGACCGACCGGGCGTCGGTCGTGGCGCAGTAGTGGACAACCTCGACATCGGGGAAGCGCCACACGTCCAGATCCTTGTGGAGCGTCCCGCTCCACCGCACACCCAGATGGTCGAGGAACGCGTCGACTGCCTCGCGCTGGTCACCCGCGTGCTGTCCGAGGTCGAGATTGATCTCAGAGCGCACCTCCGTGTCGTCTGCGACGGTCTTCAGCGTCAGGTGATGCAGCTCGGCATCGTATCGATGGCGGATGACGAAATGTCCGCCTTTACCGCCGTCGGTGAGGTAGTACCGATCTCGAACCCGAAGTGAGCTCGTTCTCGCCGGGTTCAGACGACCGAGCATGTCGCGAAAGCCCGCCAGGTCGAACTGGTCGTCGACGATGAACTTGTGTTCGATCTCCTTGAACCGCAGCTCGTCAGCTGTCACCTGGTCATCCTCTCATCGCGACCGCCGTGCGCGCGGCGGTTACCTGACGGCGTTCACATCCACCGCTTGAACCGACCGATCACGGCGCGGCGCAGCTTCAGCATGCCCGGCAGACTGCGAAGGAACCGATCGCTCACACGCTCATTGTGCGGGTCGCGGCGAAGCTCGGCGAAAATCGACGTGGCGTGCGCAATGGCGCGGCCGTCGTGGGTAGCGAGCATCGCCTCGGCCAGCCGGTCGTGAGCAGCGTCCTCGAAGTTGTAGCTGCCGAAGGCGACCCACGTGTCGTCGACCAGCACGATCTTCGAGTGCTCGCCGCGACGGTTTTCGTGCACCTCGATCCCGGCGTCCAGCAGCCGCTCGTAATTCACGGCGGCGGCAATCCACGCCAGGTCGGTGGCCGGCAACGCGTCTCGGTGCGAATGGTACACTTCCACCTGGACACCGCGGCGGGCCGCCCCGATCAGCGCCGTCATCAGCGACTCAACAGGCTTGAAGTAGAAGCTGGTGAGCCGGACCGTGTCGCGGGCACCGTCGAGCATGTCGATGATCCGGTCGGTCACCTCGTTGCGCCCCCGCCAGCCAAGCGGCCCCCAACGACCCTGGTGCGTATTCGGGTTGCACAGCCAGTAGTCCAGCGCCATGTCGTCCGGCGTGTCCGATCGGACGCCCGCGAGCTGCCGCAGGTGGTCATCATCGACCGAACCGCCGATCGCGCGATAGCTCTCGAACAGCGTCCGCACCACCGGCCCGCGGACCGAGACCGAAAACTCGTTCCATCCCTCGAAGGAGGACTTCGTGATGTTGCTGCTGCCGAAGATTGCCTCGCCCGCCTCGGACACCTGAATCTTGACATGCTGGCCGCCGCCCAACCGTCGCTGGAGAAAATATCTCGGCTCATAGAACGCCACGACGGCCCCAGCATGGCGCAGCTCGTCCAGGCGGGCCACGAGTGCCGCCTGGGTGTCGCGTGTCATCAACACCCCGCCCAGCCGCTGGCCGAAGTTGTCCACAAGGAGGTTGACCGCGACGCCGCGCCGCTGAGCCTCGAGCAGGGATGCCAGGAGCTCGACGCCGTACCGGTCGTACTCGATGTAGTAGGTCGAGAGATACAGAAAGCGCTGCGCCTCCCGAATCATGGCGAGGCGGCACGCCCACTCGTCCGCACGATCCCAGAGCGGACGCAGTAAGGAGGCGGTGGGCATGGGCTGGAGGGCACCTGGCGAACGGCGCTGCGTCAGGACCGAGAAGTCAGCAGGCAGAAGTCAGAAGGAAAACGGCTTCAGATGCTCCAGTCTCCTCGAGCTCCTCGCTACAAGCGGTAGCCGCCCGAGACGTCGATGTTGACACCGGTGAGGTAAGCGGCGTCGAGCAGATACTCGACCGCCTGCGAGACATCGCGCAGGCTGCCGGCCCGGCCAAGCGGCACCGAGGTGCCAATCTCGTGCGGGGGTGGAAGATCGATCGAGTTCTCGAGCTGGCCGGGAGAAACCATGTTGACGCGAATCTGCCGTTCGGCGTGCGCCGCCGCCAGTGCGCGTGTCAGCACCAGGAGACCGGTCTTGCTCACATAGTAGTCGGTCCCGTGCACATTGGCGCGGATGCCCTCCAGCCCCGCCATGCCGATGTTGACGATGTTCCCTCCTCCGGTCATGAGGCGGAGCGCGTGGTAGCAGCAGTAGAAGGCGCCGGAGAGATTGGCGGCGAGCGTGGCGTCCCACACCGCGGGGTCGAGGTGGGTGACGTGCTGCGGGTTGTAGTTCCCGACGTTGTTCACCAACAGGTCGAGACGCCCCTCCATGCTGGTGATGTCGTCGAAGACGCGAGCCACCTGGCCCTCGACGCCCACGTCGACCGCCAGCACCCGAGCCCGCTGCCCGCCGTCGTGGATCTCCCGTTCGAGCGACCGCGCCTCGGCCTCCGAGTCGCGATACAGGATCACCAGATCGTAGCCGCGGGCGGCCAGCGTCGTGCACAGTTGCCTGCCCACACGCCGGGCCCCGCCGGTCACCACGGCCACCGGGTTGGTGTGTGGTGGGCTCATCTCCGGGTCCGCTCCACGCGCACGAACGAACATGCCGCGGCCGGCACCGCCTGAGGCTTCCGGACTTCCAGACGAACGGCTCGAACCTGGCCCATGCGCTCGAGCAGCAGAGCGGCCGCTTCTTCCGCCATCGTCTCGATGAGCGTGAATTGGCGCCGCTCGACCAAGCCGCTCACTTCCGCGGCGACACTGTCGTAGTCGACGGCGTCAGCGACGGCATCGGAACCGGCTGCCGCCGCGAAGTCGTAGTCGAGCTCGATGTCGATGAGCACCGGCTGGGGCTGTGCGCGCTCCTCTGGATAGACCCCGACGATGCAGTCCACCTGCAGGCGCTTGAGCCCCGTTGTGCCGATCATCGTGTCGTTCCCCCTCCCAGAGAAAGCAGCGATCAGAGCACACCGCCACGTCACGCAGGCCGACGCGCAACCCACACCTGCTCGGTCGCGGTCGTCTTCGCGAACGGCGTGCTGCGGAAATCGCCAAAGCAGGCTTCGATCGTGAACCCGGCGTCTTCGAGCAGTCGCCGAGCCTGGGGCGGTTCCAGCCAGCTCAGACTCAACCGGCGATAGCGGCGCCGGTCCAGGCGGCCATCTACGTCGAGCTCGTCCTCCCAGGTGACGACCGTCATCGACTTGGATGGCTCGTCCACCAGCGAGGCCACCCACAACAACATGTCCACGCCCGCCGTCGACCGATATGCCGCTCGAAGCTGCACCTGCTGCATGTGAGCCATCAGGGCCGGTGTCATAAGGAAGTCATCGAAGACGAATCGTCCGCCTGGACGCACGTGGGCAAAGATATGACGCATCGCCTGACGCTTGTCGTCGAGCGTCAACAGGTGCCCGATGCTGTGATACGGGAGAGCGATGAGGGCCGCCGGCTCCTGGAGCTCGAAGTCGCGAAAGTCCGCCTCGAGCAGCGTGATGTGGTCGGTGACACCTGCCCGCTGAGCCCGCTGCCGGCAGAGCGCGAGCATCGCCGGCGACGCATCCACGCCGATCACGTGGCAGCCCTGTGCCGCCGCCTCGACCGCGATACGACCATCCCCCACCCCCAGCTCGACGACCGGGCCATCGGCTGCCGCATACGCCTTGACGTAGAACGGGAGGTTCGCGCGGGTCGACCGAGCCGTGTCGGTCCAGACCGTGTAGATGTCGGCGAAGGTGTCGTACTCGGAGCGGGTTCCAGCGGCCGGGGTGAGTGCGTGGGGCGGCGACATCGTGCGGGGAGGATACCACCCGAGGCGACGTCAGCCCCACGGGGGTACCCGTTCCGCCTGGAATCGCTCAAGTCACCGCGACATGTGACGATTCCCCGTGTGACGCCAGTTTTGCGCGCGCCCGGACACTTGTCTCGGAGTGCGAACCGCTGGAGGCGTGAGAAAGACAGGCGTGGGATGAAGATACTTGTCGTGGATGACGATCCGGGAAGCCGGATCATGCTCAAGCGCCTATTGACGCGTGACTTCGACTGTACGGTCACCGAGGCCGAGAACGGTCTGGAGGCCCTGGCGCGGCTCGACGAAGAACAGTTTTCGGCGCTGCTGCTCGACCTGTACATGCCGGTCATGGGGGGACTCGAGACCCTGCAGATGATCCGGGAGTCCGCTCATAGTTCCCTGCCGGTGCTCATCATGACCGCCGAACGCGGAGAGGCCATGGTGAAGCAGGCGGTCGCGTTGGGCATCACCGACTACCTGGTCAAGCCGCTCAAGCCGAATCGCATCAGTGCGCGTCTCGCCCAGGTGCTGCAGAACCTGCGTCTGACCTCGGGCGGAGGGTCCGACGCCAACAGCGAACCGGTCACGGTGGATGAGCACCTCGTCGTCTTGGTCGCTGAGGGCGACCCGGATTACCGGCGTTTTCTGATGGACTTCTTCAGACCCCGCTGCAAGGCGCTGGAGGCCTCGACAGGCGCTGACGCGCTGACGCTCTGCCTTCAGGAGACACCGGGGCTGGTGTTCGTCGGTGGGGAGCTGGGGATCATCGACGCGGAAACCCTGGTTCAGAAGATGCGCGGCATGAGCGCGTTGTCCACCACGCGGGTCATCGCGACGGTCCCGAGAAGCCGAATCGCCGAGACCAAGGCGCGGGGCGTGTATGACGGGGTCATCGCCTGTTCGTTCGTGCGGGACGTTTTCCTGGATCAATTCGAACGTTTGACTGTTCTGACCGGCCGACCGGCGCAAGCGCTCGAGCGGATCTATCCACGTTTCAGGATGGGTCTGATTGCAGCGACCGAACAGGTCTGCGACATGACGCTGACTGCCGACGTCGAGGTGGATCCGGAACCTGCGCCGCTTACCGGCGAGACCCTGGCAGCGACGATGCTGCTCACCCCACCCGAGCACCAGATGACCGCCGAGGTCACCCTACAGCTGCAACCCGACACCGCCGACGCGGTGACACGACGGATGGGGGACTACGCAGAAGACCGGCCGTTCACCGACGAGGATCGGACCGAGACGTTGGGAGAGCTCCTCAAGATGATTCTCGGGCGGGTGCAGAACACCCTTGCCGAACATGGAGTGCCCACCGAGATCGGGCCTCCCGAGACCCGTCGGCGACAAGCACCGGTGGCCACCGACGAGACGGGGGCCATCCTAACGTTCAAGACCGAGGACGGCCTGCGGTTCGACCTCATCGCCGTCGCCCGCAAGCTGGTGAACAGCGATGCCGCGCAGCTGCGACCATACCATTGGGCGGACAAGAACTTCAGCGCCACGGGCCACGGCAAGCTTCCCCCTGGGACCAAGCGTGGCCGAAGCTGGGGGATCGGCAAGCTGCTGGACCGGTTCTGGCCCACGACAAAGCCGAAGGCCGCCTAGCAGCCCGTGGTGAAAGTCCTTCGTTATAGGGATCGACACGATCGATCCAGCGTACTACACTGTCGCGT
>JASLOY010000629.1 GCA_030745255.1 Vicinamibacterales bacterium | reverse complement strand
GGCTCGCCGACCAGTGTGAGAAGCAGTCCCCGCCCTCCGAGAATGTCCTCCACTCAGGCCTTCAGTTGATCCATCTCCGCTTGACGGCCGACGAAGACGCCGCCCGCCAGCCGGTCGACGAGCTGACGGGGGACATCGAGCTGGAGGGCGTGACATTTGCCTACACCGAGGGTGTAAAGGTGCTCCGTAACGTCTCGCTGAAGGCGCCGGCCGGCACGACCACCGCACTGGTCGGGTCGAGCGGCGGCGGCAAGAGCACGCTGGTCAGCCTGGTCATGGCGTTCAACCGGCCGCAGGAAGGCCGGGTCCTGGTGGACGGGCGGGATCTGGCGACGCTCAAGCTCGCCGACTACCGGAGGCAGCTGGGGGTTGTGCTACAGGAGAACTTCCTGTTCGATGGCTCCGTCGCCTCGAATATCAGCTTCGCGCGTCGCCACGCCACCCGCGCAGAGGTCGAGGAGGTCAGTCGCATCGCGCATTGCGACGAGTTCATCCGGGGCTTCCCTGACGGCTACGACACGATCGTGGGCGAGCGTGGCGTCAAGCTGTCGGGCGGGCAGCGTCAACGGGTGGCCATTGCGCGGGCGGTTCTTGCCGACCCGCGGATCCTCATCCTCGACGAAGCGACGTCCAGCCTCGACAGCGAAAGCGAAGCGCTGATCCAGGACGGGCTGCGGGCCCTGCGGCGCGGACGCACGACGTTCGTCATCGCCCACCGGCTGTCCACCATCCAGAGCGCCGACCAGATCGTGGTGCTCGAGCAGGGGCGCATTGTCGAGCGCGGGACCCACGCCGAGCTGCTCACCGCCGCCGGTCGATATCGCGAGCTCTACGACACGCAGTATCGCTTCGAGCAGGACAGGTTCATCAACCCCGGCGAAGACTTCACCCCGGAGCCCGAGAAGGTGGAGATCCCGAATGCGCGGGCAGGCGGATCGACAACGCTCTAACTTGCTTCGCTCTTCGGCTACAGGCTACGGGCTTCGGGCGCCTGGCAGCCGGTGGTCGTATGACGAGTTCCGGCGAGTGCGCTACAGTAGGCATATGGACAGACGCACGGGAGCGGGGGCGGTGTTGGCTGTTGCAGCGCTGGCTGGTGCCTTGGTGTTGGCCGGGTCGGCGCCGTTAGAGGGCGGGGTGCAGGCGACCGGAACGATTACAGGCGTGGTCACCATGAACAACCCGCCGGCGCCGAGCACGGTGGTGGTGAACGCCGACCAGGCGGTGTGCGGCGACACGGCACCCTACCAAGAAGTTCTTGCCGACACCGCCGGCCACGTGGCGAACGCGGTGGTCACGGTAGCTGGTGTGGCCTGGCCGGCCAGCGTGCCGCCGCCGACGATCAACAACATCGACTGTCTGTTCGTGCCGCACGTCCAGATTGCGCCGACGCGCAGTCAACTCGAGATCACCAGTGAGGACAACACGCTGCACTCGACGCATTCCTACGACGACCGCAATCGCACCGACTTCAACATCGCGATGCCGTTTGCCGGCATGAATGTGACCAGGCCGTTGCGTCGCCCAGGGGTGGTGCGTATCGAATGCGACTCGCACGGCTGGATGCGGGCGTGGATCGTGGTCAGCAACGACCTCGGGGCCGTCAGTGGTCTCGACGGAAGTTTCACCATCGACGGGGTGCCGGCCGGCACCCACGAGCTGTCGATCTGGCACGAGCGGCTCGGTGGCCAGCCGCAGACGGTGACCGTTACGGCGGGCGCGACGACCGAAGTGGCCTTCACGCTCGCGCAGCCGTAGATCGATCCAGCGGCCGCGGTGGCAAGGGCCTTTCAGGCCCGTTCGGGCCGCCGAGGGAGCAGATCGGCCGCTCGCTTGAGAGCGCCTGGAGCCCGTAGCCTGGGCCCTGCGCCGCGAAGCGGCGCCTCACCCCGCCCAGTCCGCTTTCCACTGCAGTCCAACCTTCAGGATCTGCTGCAGCAGCGCTTTGTAGGACATCCCTTCGTGGTGAGCTGATTCGGCGAAGTCTTCGCCATAGGCGAGCTGCGGGTTGGCGTTCGCTTCAAGTACCCATGGCTGTCCGCGGTCGTCGAGTCTGATGTCGATCCGGCCATAGCCGTTCATTTGCAGAATCTGAAACACCCGCT
>JASLOY010000628.1 GCA_030745255.1 Vicinamibacterales bacterium | reverse complement strand
TGACCAGCGACGGCGATGCCGGTCTGCTGGACAATGTCATCATCCTCTACGGCAGCGCCATCAGCGAGGGCAACAGCCACGACATCCGAAATCTGCCGATTCTGCTGGCCGGGGGCGGGTCAGGACTCGTCAACGGCGGGCGGCACGTCAAATACCCGGACCGGACACAGCGGCTGACGAACCTGCAACTGACCTTGCTGAACAAGCTCGGGATCCCGACCGAGGAGTTCGGCGACAGCACCGGCGAGCAGCTGCAGGAACTGGCCGGGGTGTAACGGAAAACCCAGGAAGCCTGGGGGCAGAAGACTGGAGTCAGGAGGAAGCTGGAGGGCTTCGCCCGTTTCCTTCTATTGCATCAGACGCGTGTCGGGGAACTGCGCATACCAGCCAAACCAGAAGGCGCGTTGCGCCGGCACGCGAACACGCCGCACGCTCGGGTCACCATCCTGGACGAGCGCGTCTTCGGTAATGCGCCACGCCCGGCCCGTCCGGTCGGCCACCCGCTCGTCGTCGAGATGGCGCACCAGGTCGATGTCCTTCGTGTCATAGACGCGGTTGGCGCCATGGGCGCTGGTCACCACGGTCAGGGTTCTGCCGGCGACGGTCACCTTGAAGACACGATTGCGCTGCAGCAATGACGTCGCAATCGCCAGCGGTTGGCTCGCTCCGCCCCCTGCCTCGTCGCCGGTCCGGAACACGAGCACCTCGGCCTTGTTCGCCAGGCGGTCGTCACGGTTGGCGACCTGGAACATCAGGCCGTCGGTGCCGAAATAGTCCCGATACGCCGCGCCTTCCGAATAGTCTCGTCGATGCCCCGTCTCGAGCGACAGGACGGTCGTCTCAGGATGCGTCCGCCTCCACTCACCCCACGTCGTCGTGACGACGGCGCGATGCGTTAGCCGCAGCCCTCCGCCGGCCAGCGCCCCGACCACCGGCACCCCCTCGAAGGTATTCCACAAGCTACGGGTCTCGTGGTCGAACATCAGCTTGTTCGACCGATACAGGAGCCCACTCGTACCGAACGTGAAGTGTCGACCGTCGGTCACACTCTCGAACGGAATCACGGTGCCACACAGGGTGCAATAGACGATCGTCAGCTCGACACCGCCGAGACGGTCCAGTGCCATCTCGTGCCAGGCGAGAATACGTTTCGGATACGCGCGCGCCTCCCCATCGACCGTGATGCCAAAGACGACGTGGTCGTCAGCGAGGTAGCCGGCCTCCGCTGCCTCCAGGTGCATCGGATACTCGAGCGGAGGAATCCCGTTTACGCCCACCCCACCCCACTCGACCTCGTCCAGGCGGATGAGCGACGTTACGGCCCGCGGAAAGAACTCCGCGAAGCCCGGGTCGAGCTGGCTGTACCACTGTCCCTTGAAGAACCCGTAGTCGGGATGCGGGTCATAGGGTTGGTCCCAGATCCACTCCTTCCATCGCGCAAGGTCGGCCCCGTGCTGCTCGCCGGTCTGCTGCTGGAGAAAGTCGACGAGCGCAAAGAAGCGGAACATCTGCGGGCCAGGTGGCCGGAGCGACCGCGCCATGTCCCAGATGATGCCGGCGTAGCCGGCGCGCCACTGCTCGCCGATCTGCCCGAGCGCGTCCCGGCCGATCGTTCCCTCGGCCGTGCCCGCAACCAGGAACAAGCGAATGTCGGGACGCTCGGCCGGCTCGGCCGGCTGCGCGAGGGCCCGGGGGGCCGGCCCAAGGGAAAGCGCGAGGAGCCCGACGGCAAGGCGGGTGCCTTGCCGTCGAACCTTTCTGCTGACTGCTGACTGCTGGCTACTGACTCCTCTGGGCACCCCGCCACTCATTCCGCCAGCGGATGTGGCCGAATCTGGAACTGCACGATCTCGCTCGTCGCGCCCTTGCCCCCTTCGAGATGGAAGGTGGAGCCGGTATTGAAACTGGCCCACACCCCACGGCCCTTCCATCCGGCGTTCGCATCGTCGATGCGACCGTCGAGGCCGCGACTGTAGAAGCCGAGCGGATACGGCACCCGCATGGTGACCCACTCTCCGGTCTCGGGCATCAGCGCGAGCAGGGCGTCCGAGGTCGTGCCGGTCGCAATCGGGACATTCGCGCCGAGGCCGAGCGCGTCGAACTGGTCGACCCAGTTGTAATA
>JASLOY010000627.1 GCA_030745255.1 Vicinamibacterales bacterium | reverse complement strand
CGATCCGCTCTGAAGAGGAGCGACCCAGCACCTCGAGCGCCTCGTCTGGCAGGTCGGCGGCGTCCAGCACGCCCGCGCGTACGGCATCGTCGATGTCGTGGTTCACATACGCGACGAGATCCGCCACCCGGGCCACCTGCCCCTCGAGAGTCGCGGCACGGAGCGACGGCTGTATGCCGATCGGCGCACCGTCCTTCCCCTTGGAGTGTTTGGCGATACCATCGCGCACTTCCCAGGTTAGATTCAGCCCTCTCCTCTCCTGCTCCAGGACGTCGACGATGCGCAAGCTCTGCTCGTAGTGACTGAAGCCGCCAGGCATCAGGGCGTTCAGCACACCCTCGCCCGCGTGCCCGAACGGTGTGTGACCCAGATCGTGCCCGAGGGCGATCGCTTCGGTGAGCTCGTCGTTGAGACGGAGCACCTTGGCCACTGTCCTGGCAATTTGCGACACCTCGAGCGTGTGAGTGAGCCGGGTCCGGTAGTGGTCTCCTGTGGGAGCGAAGAATACCTGTGTCTTGTGCTTCAGGCGGCGGAACGCCTTGCTGTGAACAATGCGATCCCGGTCCCGCTGGAATGCCGGACGAATCGGGTCCTCAGACTCGGCCCGCGACCGCCCCTGCGAGTCGCGACTTCGGGCAGCATAGGGGGCGAGATACTCCGCCTCGCGCGCCTCCAGCTCGGCTCGGATGCTCACAGACCCGTGACGTCGAGCGCATCCAACCGCCGCGCCGACATGCTCATTGGAAAGGTCACGGGTCGAAGTCACGGGTGACGGGCGACATCGAGTATCCGGCTGGCCGCCTGGCAGGTCTCGAGGCGCTCGCCGGGGCCGGAGAGCCATTGTAGATTAGGCTCTTTCCGGAACCAGATCAACTGGCGCCGCGCATAGCGGCGATTCTCGCGCACGATCAGCTCGCGGGTGGCCGCAAGGTCGCGCTCACCCCGCAGGTGCTCCATCGCCTGGCGGTAGACAAGCCCACCGAACGGACCGGCATCGGGCGGCACGCCAGCAGCCAGCAACCCACGAATCTCGTCGAGCAACCCGTCGGCGAACTGCTGGTCGACGCGACGCGCGATCCGGGCCTGAAGCTCGTCACCCGGCAGCTGAAGGCCAACGGTCACCACCGTATAGTCATCGATCGGCGACCGGGTGCTGGCAAAGTGGTCTGTCAGCGTCCGCCCCGTCAGCAGAAACACCTCGAGCGCCCGGATGAGCCGCTTCTCGTCTCGCACCTGAATCCGTCGGGCTGAGTCGGGGTCGTGACGACCCAGCCACCGATGCAGCGCGTCGACACCGCGACGGCGCGCCACGCGACTGAGTCGGGCACGCAAAACAGGGTCGCGCCCCGGCCCCGGGAAGAGTCCGCGAGTCAGCGCCCGAAAGTAGAGCCCCGTGCCTCCCACCACCACAGGCAGCCGGTCTCTGGCGGTAATCTCGCGCACCACGCGTGAGGCGTCGCGGCTGTAACGAGCAGCCGTGTAGATCTCGGTCGGATCGGCAACGTCAATCAGATGGTGCGGGATGCCGCATCGCTCCGGCACGGGGACCTTGTCGGTGCCGATGTCGAAACCGCGATAGACCGCGGTCGAGTCACAGTTGACGATTTCGCCACCGGCCTGCGTCGCGACCCACAGCGCGAGGGCGCTCTTGCCGGTAGCCGTCGGCCCAACCACCGCCAACAGCAGCGTACGCCCATCGGCAGTTCGCATAGATCGGTAGATCAAAAGATCAGGTGGGTCCGAACAGCGCCACAAGAGCCACGATCGTCAACAGGAGCACCAGACCGATCTGCTGAGCCACGGTCGGTCGCAGCTGACGCGTCATACGCGGTGGAGCACTGGCTGCCCGAGGAGGCTACCGTCGGGGCGGCATCTCGTTGAAATAGAAGATCACCGTGAACAACACCTGTTCGTCCGGATACTCATCCGGCAGTGGCAGCGTGGGGTTCGACCCACGGATCGCGTTGTAGGCGGAGTTCGTGAATGCATCGACGCTCGAGGGCTGTGCGATGGTCAGCTCGGTGAACGAACCGTCTTGGTGGATGTTGAACGTCAGCACGACGTGACCCGACATCGCCATCGCCGCCTGCGGGATTCTCCAGTTGCGATAGATTTGCGCACGAAAGCGC
>JASLOY010000626.1 GCA_030745255.1 Vicinamibacterales bacterium | reverse complement strand
TTGTTGTAGAGTTCCGTATTGGGAAATGGCGTTACGATCGCAAACCTCGGCAGCTCGATTCCCGCCTCCACGGCAAACTTCGCCGTATCCAGAAACACGTCAGGCATATCGTCGTCCAGACCGAAGACGAAGCTGCCGTTGATCATGACGCCGAGGCTGTCGAGACGGCGTGCCACGTCGCGGTAGCTCTGCCCGAGGTTCTGTCGCTTCCCGGTGCTCGCGAGACCGCGGCCAGATAGCGTTTCGAAGCCGACGAACAGGCTTCGGAGGCCTGCGGACACCGCCTCCTCGATCAGATCGTCGCGCAGAACAGAGTCGACGGTGGCGGCCGCCTGAAAGACCCGCCCCATTCCCTTCATGGCGCGGAACAGGTCTCGCGCGAACCGCGGGCTGCCGAAGAGATGGTCGTCCAGGAAGTAGAGATGCCGCCCAGGAAGACGAGCGATCGCGTCGAGGGCGTCGTCCACCAGCTGCGTATAGAAGGAACGGCCACCCGCAAAGAAGGCGTCCTTGTAGCAGAACGTGCAGTGGTGTGGGCAGCCTCGCGAAACCACGATGGAGTTCGGAACAAGATACCGGTGTCGCTGAATGAGATCTCGGCGTGTCGGTGGAAGGCCCGCCAGGGTGCGGATTGACGACGCGTAGCGGCGTCGCGGTGATCCTGCCGCGAGGTCTCGGAGGAACTCGGGAAACGTGTGCTCTCCCGGACCGAGGAAGACTGTGTCCGCGTGAGACGCTGCTTCATCCGGCAGGGATGTGACGTGGAGGCCGCCGAGCACGACATAGGACCCGCGAGCACGGTAGTGGTCTGCGATCCGGTAGGCCCGGTATGCGTTGGTGATGTAGACCTGAATGATGACCAAGTCTGGTCGGTCGTCGAGGTCGAGCCTCTCGACGTGCTCATCGATCAGCGTGACCTCGAGATCGGGATCGAGGCACGCGGCAAGAGTCGCCAACCCAAGAGGCGGGAAGAGTGAGTACTTGATTGGACGCCAGTAGGGGCTCGTGGCTTCCGTCAACGCCGGAAGAATGAGTTTCACGCGCCTAAGCGACGCTCGCACGCTCTCCACTCCTTCCATGCCGGCGATTCGTCACAATCTGTTCGAGGGCTCGGTGAACCTCATTGATCGTCTCGTCGAGTGTCGATGTGCCTGCGGTCAGGCCGACGGTGTCGACGTCAACGAACCACTCAGGATCCAGGTCATCAGAGCTCTCAACGTGTAGTGCTGGGGTCCGGTGCTCGTGACAGAGTTGAACAAGGCGGCGAGTGTTGTTCGAGTTGCGTCCGCCCACGACAACGACAGCGTTCACGCGAGGCACCAGGTCGAGCAGTGCGCGCTGCCGAAGCTTGGTGGGTTGGCAGACCGTGTCGATGAAGCGAGCGTCGGCCACCGGATTCTGAAGACTGATACGGGCGCAGACGTCAGCCACCACCTTCGGCGGCACCGTGGTCTGGCAGACAATCCCCAGCCGTCGATTCTCATAGCGCCTGACCTCATTCGCATCTCCGATCACGTCGTAACTCTCGAGGTCGTCGACGATCCCTCGCACTTCGACATGTCCGGGCTTACCGACCAGCAAGACGTGCCGACCCTCGGCCTGCAGCTCCAGTGCGGCTTCGTGCGCTCGGCGAACCAGCGGACACGTCGTGTCGATCACTTCCTTGTCCGCAGCTTTCAGTCGTTGCCGCTCCGCGTTGCTCACACCATGGGCCGTGATCAAGACCAGCGGAGTCCGAGAGGCGGAACTGCGATGGTCCTCGGGCGACCGCTGGAACCCGGCCTCGCCCAGCCGTCTGGTGACGGTTGGGTTGTGAACCAGTTCGCCGTGAATCGTGACCTGCGTGGGGTCACAAATCGCATCAGCGACCTGCAGCGCGTCGATGACGCCGAAGCACATCCCCATCTCCTTGGCTCGAATGACTTTCATAGTTGAGTGACTTCGTTCACTCCAATGACTTTGCGATGTAAAGCTAATGGGCAAAAAAAGGCGCCGTTACGCTGGCGACCACCGCCCCGACAAACGCTGCCTGGCCGCCGGCTGCGCTTCCCCCTGTGCATCGGCGACGACCTTCTCGAGGACACCGATGTACTCCGCGAAACGCTGCCGGCCGCCCGCAGTCAGTCGACACAT
>JASLOY010000625.1 GCA_030745255.1 Vicinamibacterales bacterium | reverse complement strand
CACCTCGTGCTGTCGACGATTCACACCAACGATGTCGCCTCCACCGTAGCGCGCATCGCCGACTCCTTCCCGGTCGAGCGACAGGCCACGATACGCCAGGAACTTTCCATGGCGCTGGCGGCGGTGTTCACCCAGACCCTGCTCCCGCGAGTCGGGGGTGGGCGCGTGCCCGCGGCCGAGCTGCTGATGGTCGGCTACGGCGCGCGCCAGCACATCCGGAAGAACCAGGTGCAGCATCTGCACCAGGAGATCACCATCACCCGCCGTCACGGGTCGTTCACATACGAGGAATCGTTGGCCCGGCTCGTCCAGCACGGACAGCTCGAGCGTCGAGAGGCGATAGCCCGGACCGCCCACACCGAGGAGCTGGAAGGGTTGCTGCGCCAGCATCCGAAGACGGCCAGCTGACCGCGATCCATGAGTCTGTCGTCCTACGTGCACGGCGCCAGCCCCGTCGCCCTCCTGGGCGAAACCATCGGCTCCAATCTGCGACGGACGGTGGATCGGTTCGGCGGCCGGGAGGCGCTCGTGGCGCCGACACAAGACTATCGCGCCACCTACCGGCAGCTCTGGCAGGCCACGACACGGCTGGCCAAGGCGCTGATGGTGCGTGGCGTCGAGCGAGGAGATCGGGTCGGCATCTGGTCGCCGAACCGCTTCGAGTGGGTCGTCATCCAGTACGCGACCGCGCGTGTCGGCGCGATTCTCGTCAACGTCAATCCCGCCTACAAGGCGCAGGAGCTTTGTCATGCGCTCAACCAGTCCGGTCTGACGCTACTGTTGCTGTCGCGCGGGTTCCGGCAGACCGATTACACGGAGATACTGCACCGCGTGCGCCCCGATTGCCCGGCGCTGCAGGATACCGTCGTGCTCGATGACGAGTGGACGACGCTGCTCGAGGAGGGCCAGGCGGTCGACGACTACGAGCTGATGGCGCGCGAAGCCAGCCTGACGTTCGACGACCCGATCAACATTCAATACACCTCGGGCACCACCGGCACGCCCAAAGGCGCGACGCTCTCGCACCACAACATCCTGAACAACGGCTACTTCTGCGGCGAGGTGCTCCGCTACACCGAAACCGATCGCGTCTGCGTGCCGGTGCCGTTCTACCACTGCTTTGGCATGGTCATTGGCAACCTCGCCTGCACCACGCACGGCGCCTGCATCGTCGTGCCTGGCGAGGCGTTCAACCCCGGACGCACGCTGGCAACCATCGAGGCTGAACGTTGCACCTCGCTGTACGGCGTGCCGACCATGTTCATCGCGCAACTCGACCATCCCGACTTCGACGACACCGACTTCTCTTCGCTTCGCACCGGGGTGATGGCGGGGTCTCCGTGCCCGGTCGAGGTGATGAAGCAGGTTCGCGAGCGGATGCACGTCCCCGAGATCACGATCTGCTACGGCATGACCGAGACCTCGCCGGTCTCGACGCAGACCCGAGTCGACGACCCGGTCGAGAAGCGTGTAGCGACGGTGGGACCGGTGCACCCCCATGTCGAGGTCTCGATCGTCGACCCGGAGAACGGTCGCGTGATGCCTCGCGGCGAGAGCGGCGAGCTGTGCACGCGAGGCTACAGCGTCATGCTGGGCTACTGGGATGACGAGACGGCCACAACCGCGGCGATCGACCGGGGACGATGGATGCACACGGGCGACCTGGCGTCGATGGACGACGACGGCTATGTCAGCATCGTCGGACGGATCAAGGACATGATCATCCGCGGCGGCGACAACGTCTATCCGCGCGAGGTCGAGGAGTTCCTCTATACCCACCCCGAGGTGGCCGATGCCCAGGTCATCGGCGTGCCGTCGGCCCGCTACGGGGAAGAGGTGATGGCGTGGGTCAGGCCGAAGCCGAACGCCACGCTCGACACCGGACGCTTGACCGCGTTCTGTCGCGGCGCCATCGCCACCTACAAGATTCCTCGCTACTGGAAGATCGTCGACACGTTTCCGATGACCGTGACCGGCAAGATCCAGAAATACCGGATGCGCGAGATCTCGACCAGAGAGCTGGGACTTGGGCGCCCGGAGCCTGAAGCCTGAAGCCCGTAGCCGTCTCGACAGGGTGTTCCCGCGTGGCCTTGCTAGAGGACCCCAGACAGCTCGACCCCGCGCTTCATCAGATGCGCG
>JASLOY010000624.1 GCA_030745255.1 Vicinamibacterales bacterium | reverse complement strand
CGGGGCAATCTCTACCTGACTGGGCAGGACATCACCATCTTCGACTCGATCGGACAGCAAATCGGCTCGATCGGGGTGCCGGAACCTCCAGCAAATCTGGCGTTCGGCGGACCCGACGGTACGACGCTGTTCATCACGGCGCGTACGTCGCTGTATCGAGTGGAGATGCTGGTCACCGGACAGTAGGCGTGCGGCGCCGCGCCGCACGCCTGCAGCCCTCGACCGTTCCATTCGATTCAGCCTACAATTAACCGGTTGGCTAGGCGGCGGAGCTCGCACGCCGACCGAGAACGGGTCACCGATGGCGCCCAGCGTCTGCGTGCAGTGCCGGACACGACCGGTCGCGCCCGAGTGGAAACCCTTTTGCAGCGATCGGTGCAAGCTGCTCGACCTTGGGAACTGGGTGGACGGGCGATATCGAGTAGCGGGTGAAGCCACGACCCTGCCTGATGGGCCTGATGAAAATGCTGAGCCCGACGAGGATGACGCGGACCCACACGCCTGAACACGGCGCAACAAATTGAACGATATGGCTGACACGCTGACGATCACCGACAACCGAACCGGCAGGCAATACGAGATTCCGATCACCGACGAAACGATTCGGTCCATGGATCTCCGCCAGATCAAGGTCAATCCGGGCGATTTCGGCCTCATGGCCTACGACCCGGCCTTTCTGAACACCGCGTCGTGCCGGAGCGCGATCACGTTCATCGACGGCGAAAAGGGCATCTTGAGGTATCGGGGCTACCCGATTGAGCAGCTCGCCCAACAGAGCACGTTCGTCGAGACCGCCTATTTGCTCCACTATGGCGAGTTGCCGACTGAGACGGAGCTAGCCACGTGGCACAAGGACCTGTCGGAGCACGTGATGCTGCACGAGAACATCAAGATGTTCATGGGGGGGTTCCGCTACGACGCCCATCCGATGGGAATCTTTCTCAGCACCGTCGGCGCCCTCTCGACGTTCTACCCGCTCGCCAAGAACATCGACGACCCCGACTCGCGGCGCCGACAGACGCTCCGCCTCGTCGCAAAGGTGCCGAGCATCGCCGCCTACGCCTTTCGGCACAGCGTGGGCAAGCCGTATGTGTATCCGGACAGCGAGCTGAGCTACACGGGCAACTTCCTCAGCCAGCTGTTCAAGCGCACCGAGCCAGTCTATCGGCCGGATCCGGTGCTCGAGCGCGCACTCGACGTGCTGTTCATCCTGCACGCCGACCACGAGCAGAACTGCAGCACCAGCGCCATGCGCAACATTGGCAGCTCGAACGCCGACCCCTATGCGTCACTGGCCGGGGCAGCGGCCGCGCTCTATGGGCCGCTTCACGGCGGCGCCAACGAAGCGGTGCTCCGGATGCTGAACAAGATCGGTTCAGTCGATCATGTGCCGGCGTTCGTCAAGACCGTGAAGGACGGGGAAGGGCGGCTGATGGGATTCGGTCACCGGGTCTACAAGTCGTACGACCCACGCGCGAAGGTCATCAAGCAGACGGCGGACCAAGTGTTCGAGGTCACCGGACGTAACCCGCTGCTCGATGTCGCGCTCGAGCTCGAGCGCATTGCGCTCCAGGACGACTACTTCGTCTCCCGCAAGCTCTACCCGAACGTCGACTTCTATTCGGGGCTCATTTACCAGGCAATGGGTTTCGAACCGGCGATGTTCCCGGTGCTGTTCGCGATTGGACGTACCGCCGGCTGGATTGCGCAGTGGGAAGAGCTCCTGTGCGACGACACGCGGAAAATCGCCCGGCCACGACAGATCTACATCGGTGCATCCGAGCGGGACTACGTGCCGCTGTCGGCCCGCTAGCCGGGGCTACTCGGTATCAACGCCCCGGTAGCTCACCACCAGGACGGTGACGTCGTCATTCTGGGCGGCGCCGGCGGTAAACGTCTTGACGCTGGAGAACGGGTGCTCCAGCTTGGACTGGGCGTCACGGCCCGACGAGCCCTCGATACTCTTGAGAATTCGGGCGTCCTCGAACTCCTCTTCCTCCGCGTTCATCGCCTCCGACACGCCGTCGGAGAAGGTGACCACGAAATCACCGGGCTCCATCGTCACGGTCTCTTCCTCGAGGGGCGCCCCTTCGAACAACCCCAAGGGCATACCGCCCGTCTCGAGCCGCCGCACACCGTTGC
>JASLOY010000623.1 GCA_030745255.1 Vicinamibacterales bacterium | reverse complement strand
CCGAATACATCGCCGCGTTCGAGCAGCTGGCGACCCTGGCGACGAAGGCAGGCGTCGAGGGGGCACGGTTCCGCGTCCACGTGCCGTTGATCCACTGGTCGAAGGCTGAGATCATCACACGCGGGCTCGAGTTGGGCCTCGACTACGGGTTGACCCACAGCTGCTACGCACCGACCTCGGACGGACGCCCCTGCGGGCGCTGCGACAGCTGTCAGCTGCGTGCCCGCGGGTTTGCTGAGGCCGGTGTCGTCGATCCCGCGCTGCCGGCAGACCCGGCACGCTAGCGTCAACGTCCGCTGTCGGACCGTGTCGACGACGCGAACTGGTCGACGAGACGGTCGATGATGCCGAGAATTGGTCCGGCGGCGCCAGGGAAATTGTTGGCCAGCACGGCGAAGGCCAAGGCTTCTCCATCCGCGCTCGTCACGTAGCCGGAGAGGGCACTCACGTTCGACATCGACCCGGTCTTGGCGTGCACGTTGCCGGCGGCGGCCGATCCCGTCAATCTCGTTTCGAGTGTGCCGCTGCGAGCGGCAACCGGAAGGGTCGCCCGGAATGGCGTTGCGTGCCGAGGGTCGTCGTGCATCCGTGCGAGGACGTCGACGAGCGTGCGTGCCGTGACGTAGTTGTATCTGGACAGCCCGGAGCCGTCGGCGACGATGACCCGGGATGGGTCGACACCCCAGGATGCCAGCACCTCCCGCATGACGTCCCGCCCGGCTGCGGCCGTTCGTGGCCGACGCTTCTGGTCCAGCGTGCGGAGCAGCGTTTCCGCATACAGGTTCTGGCTGACCCCCATGAGGGTGTTTGCGATGACCGACAGTGGTGGCGACCAGTGGGTTGCGAGCAGTCTCAGATCGTCGTCGATGACGGTGGCATCGACTTCGTCGAGGTCGACCGCGTCACCCGAGACGCCGATGCCACGGGCCGTGAGCGCCTGTTTCAGGTCGCGCACAAAGAAGACAGTGGGGTTCTGTACCGACGCGGTGCGATACACCGGAGCCGCGCTCGCCGGGACGGTGCCGATCACCTCGAGGTCGCCGTCCGGCATGCGCTTCAAAGTCAGCTCGGTCTCGCCGCCCGGGGACACCGTTTCGACCCGGTTCACCACCCGCGCACCGATTGCCGGCAGATCGACATCAATATCAATCACCACCACCTCGCCGGCGACGCTGCCCGGATGCACCGTCAAGAGCGCGACGTTGTCGCGGTGCTGCAACGCCCCGCCCGGCGTCGCGTAGCCGTAAGCCAGGTCATCCCAGGACCAGCCGTACCCCGGCGCCGCGTCCTCGACCAGATTGTCATCCCCGATCACGCGCCCGTCTATGGCGGTGATGCCGGCCTCGAGAAGCGTCGATGCCCAGGCGTCGAACGCCGGCATGGTCCGTCTGGTGTCGGAGTTGATCGTCGGGTCGCCGCTGCCACGCACAATCAGGTCGCCGCGCAGCACCCCGTCGACCACCGGCGCGGCCGACAGCAAGCTGGTCTCGAATCGATAATCCCACCCGAGTCGTTCGGCCGCCACGGCAAGGGTCACGATCTTCATCGTCGAGGCGGGCATCACGAGCCGATCGCCTTGATGGTCGAACAGCACGTCGCCGGTGTCGAGTGACCGCACGAACACCGTCCAGAGCGCCGGTTCTGCCGCCGTGGCCTCAAGGAGCGCGGTCAGTCTATTGGCCAGTGCGTGGGGGGGAGGCTCGGGTGAGGCAGCGCCCACACGAGGTAGGCGGGCGGTGGCGCAGGCGCCAACTGCCAGACAGAGCAGGACCGGAATGATGGCTTGCCAGCCGCTCGGGCCACTGATCCCGCGGCGCACTGGTGTTGACGATTGCGCCGCGGGCCCAGTGGGCCTGAAGGCCCTTGCTACCAAGCCCGCCCGGCGCCAACGCAACCCAGCGCGGGGGTCATTCAAGCGCGTCCAGTGCCTCCAGCGCATCGTCCCAGGCTCTGGTGTTGAGGCGCGCCGCTCCCGGCTCATCACCGTTCACGGCAAACACGTCGTCTCCGACGCGACTCACGACGACCCGTTCTTGCGCGCCGTTCTCGTCGAAGGTGACGAGAATGGTCGAGGCCGGCGCGTCGAGCAGGTCCCGCACGCGCAGGGTGGGAGTGACGACCGTGCGCGGGACCGGCTCCTCGTCCTGGGACGGATCCTGGGCGAGCAGCGGCGCGCTGAGCAGCGGGAGGGCGAGGAGGAC
>JASLOY010000622.1 GCA_030745255.1 Vicinamibacterales bacterium | reverse complement strand
GTCACTCCGCCAGGGATCACCCAGTGTGCGTGTAGTACGGTCGCACCGGTCTCGGCGGCGACTTGCCGGACCGCTCGCCACCCCGCGGCGAGAGCGATCGGCGCCGCGAGGTAGGCGGTTGGACGGAGGGCGATGTCAGCCTTGAGGGCCGCGGCGTAGCCGAAGACGTTCAACGCCCGAATCGGGGCGTAGCGAAAGAAGTGAAAGCGCACGCCGGGCTCGTCGGGTCGGCGAAGTAGCGGATGCCACGGCGCGACAACGTGGACCTTGTGGCCGCGCGCCGCCACACCGCGCGCAATCGGCTCCATGAACGTGCCGACCGCGTCCCCCGGGAAGCGGGGGTACGACGTGGTCAGCATGACCACGGTCTGATGGCGTGTGGCAGACACGGTGCGCATTATCGCCCAAGGGCGCGCCACGGCGCGTGGTGCGATTCGGCTATCATGGCCGCGCATGTTCGACAATGTCCGCCGTGTCTTCGGACACTCGATCGTCTACGGCTCAGCCGACATCGCGATTCAGGCTGTCAATTTTCTTCTGATCCCGATCTACACGCGCGTCCTCAGCCCAGCGGAGTACGGGGCGCTGGCGATTCTGCTGGTGTTCGAGGCGTTTCTCAAACCATTGCAACGGGCCGGGCTCGGGGACTCGTTCGTCCGGTTCTTCTACGACTATCCAGACGAGGACAACCGCAGAACGCTCGCGGGTACCGTCGTAATCAGTTTGCTCGGCGTGAATGCCGTGTTGCTGATTGTGTTGCTCCTTGCGGCTCCGCAGCTGGCGGTCATGGTGCTCGGCACGGCTGACTACACGTTGGCGGTCTCGTTGCTCGTCATCAACGGGTCGATGGCGGCGTTCTTCGTGGTGCCGTTCAGCCTGCTTCGCATACAAGAGAAATCGACCCGACTCGCGTCGGTCACCTTTGCCAGATCGCTCGGTACGGTGCTGACCCGCCTCGTGCTCGTCGTCGGCCTTCGGCTGGGTGTCGTTGGCATCATGCTCGCAGACGTCGTCGTCACCGTGATCCTGCTCGTCGCGCTGAGTGGCGTGACGCGGTCCGCTACTGCGTGGCGTGCGTCCAAAGTGATGGCGGCAGGGACGTTCCGGTTCGGTGGTCCGCAGGTGCTCTTCGCCTTTCTCCATCAGACGATGGCGATGAGCGACCGGTTCTTTCTGGCAATCTATCTTCCGCTCGAGCAAGTCGGCGTCTACCTCATTGGTAGCAGCATCGCGTCGCTCATCAAGCTGTATCCGGTCGCGTTCAAGACCGCCTGGATGCCGTTTGCGTTTGGCAGGATGGATCGCGAGGGCGCGCCCGCGCTGTTTGCCAAGATGGCGACCTACGCCTTCGGCGTGCTGGTCTTTTCGACACTCGGTCTGGCGGTGCTGGCTGAGGGAGTGGTCACGCTGATGACCCCTTCGTCGTTTCACCGAGCTATCGAAGTGGTGCCGATACTTGTGCTGGGCATGGCCGTCCAGACGACGACGAATTTCATTGCGACGTCTGTCGAGGTGGCAAAGCGGACCTACCTCTACCCGGCATCGACATTGGCCGCGGCGGTCCTGACTGTGACCGGCCATCTCATCTTGATTCCCCGCTTCGGGATGCTCGGCGCCGCCTTTGCGGTCGGGTCGGGCCAGGTCCTGCAGGCAGTGTCACTCGGTTTTTTCGCCCAGCGCGTGTACCACATACCGTACGAGTGGGCCCGTCTCTCGAAGACCGTGGCGGTCGCGTTGCTCCTCTATGTTCTGATCATCACGACCACAGGCGGGCCAGGGCTGGGAGTGCTGGCGTTTCGGCTGTTGCTCCTGGCCACCTTTCCGCTAGGGCTGCTGGCGGTGCGGTTCTTCCGACCGGCTGAGCTCGCCGACATCAGGAGGTTGCCAGGAATACTCGGCGCTCGTAGCGGGCGGGTCGCGTAGTCGACGTCATGCGAGGAGGTACTCCATGTTGGTGATCAGGACGTCTCGGCCAAGAGGGATGCTGGGGATCTGGTTCACCAACCATTCAGGTAGCACCCTGCGCGCCAATTTGCTGATCTCGAGGTCCTCTCGAACGATGGTGAAACCGGCATCCGCGATGTGGCCGCGCAGATTCTGAAGTGTCACGAGGTAGGTGAGATCGTCGACGTTGGCTTCTCCGCGCCGTGCCTTGGCGAGGATCGCCGAATCGTCGTGGGAGGCTTGCAGGCTACCCGGTGCGTGCGATGCCAGCCAGCATGACACCC
>JASLOY010000621.1 GCA_030745255.1 Vicinamibacterales bacterium | reverse complement strand
CATCACCGTCGTGTTCGACCGGCTCGCGACGATGGGTGGGCTCGCGAGCCCCCAGCAGCTGGCCGGCGGCATTGGCACCGCGCTGCACACGACGATTGCGGGGCTGATTGTCGGCGTGCTGGCCCTCGTGTCGCACCGGTATCTCGCGGCGAAGGTGGACCGTCTCGTGGGTCAGCTCGAAACCGTCGGAGCCGAGATGGTGGATTTGCTCAGCCGGCACGACGATGGCTGCTGAGGCGGCCAATCGAGTGGATTGGGCACAGGAGGATTCGAAGTCGGCTTCCAGCTAGCGTGTTGAGGCCAGCGCCATGCGGTTCCAGCGAAAGCCACGCGACCTGCCGTCGATCAACCTTACTCCGCTCATCGACATCCTCTTCCTGGTGCTGATGTTCCTCGTCCTGACCGCCACGTTTCGGGCCACATTTGCCCTCGACCTCAGGTTGCCGGTGGCCGGAACGGCAGCGCCGGCGCGCGTCGAGGCCCCGGGCATCGTCCGAGTCGTCCTGACGGCAGAGGGAGCCATACTGCTCGAAGACCGTACGGTGACACTCGAGGAGCTCGAACGTCGATTGACGGCATGGCCCAACCGGGATCGCGCCAGCCTCGTCCTGTCGGCCGATGCGCGCAGTCGGCATGGCGATGTCGTGGCGGTCATGGATCGGGCCCGGCGTGCCGGCATCGTCAACCTGCGTCTCGAGGCGACGCCAGCGGCCGACACCAGCCCGTGAAATCGCCGTATCGGCCCGTCTTGCGGGCCTAGTCGCGCGTACCCTCCTGCACCCTGGACCCACCATTCGCCATCGGCACGACAGCCCTTCCGGCTCGGGAGGTGCCGAAGTCATATCGGTAGCAACCTTGCCTGCGCCGCGTAACTCTCGCATATAATGTCGGGAGAGTAGCGTCGTAGCCGGATCGGCGTGTGTCCCTTGGGTGGTTACTTCACCTGCGCGTGTCGACGCCGTTACGCGAGCCGGCCTGCTGGCAGGCGCGCCGATTCCGATGGAGGAACGACCAATGGAGCGGATGGGAAGGATGCTGAAAAGCGCCGCGTTTAGTGCGATCACGGTCGGCGTGGTGGGTGCCGCGCCGGGAACGGTGTTCGCCCAGGACGATGCGACACCGACATTTTCGAAAGACGTCGCGCCGATATTCCGGGCGCAATGCGAAGCGTGCCACAGGCCAGGTTACATCGCCCCGATGTCGCTGCAGACGTATGCCGAGGTGCGACCCTGGGCCCGCTCGATCAAGAACCGGGTCGAGACACGCCAGATGCCGCCGTGGCATATCGACCCGGCGGTAGGCATCCAGTCGTTTCAGAACGACCGCTCGCTGACCAGCGACGAGATCGACACCATCGTCCGATGGGTCGATGCCGGCGCTCCGCGTGGGAACCCGGCCGACCTGCCGCCGCCGGCGGTGTTCGCTGACGACGACGTCTGGAATTTCGCCGGTCAGTTCGGCGGACCGCCAGACCTGGTCGTCAAGTCGACGCCCTACACCATGCCGGCGCTCGCTCAGGACCACTGGTGGAAGCCGGAAGTGCCGACCGGGCTGACCGAAGACCGCTGGATTCGCGCCATCGAGATTCGTCCCTCCACAGTGGAAGGACGCAAGATCACACACCACGCGCTGGCCCGTTTGCAGCAGGAAGAGGACCGGGAAGACCTTGGTGCCGCCGCGGCAGTCGGTCCCGGCCTGCTCATGGAGTGGGCTGTCGGCAAGCAGGGCGAGATCATGCGCGAGAACAGCGGCAAGCTGATCAAAGCCGGCTCGAGCATCGTCTGGGACATCCACTACTCCGCGGCGGGTGAGGAAGTGACCGACTCGGTGGAGCTCGGGCTCTATTTCTACCCGAAGGGGCAGGAGCCGAAGCATCGGCAGGTGCTGTCGATCTGGATGAGCATCGAGGGCGGCCCGAACAACCTGTCGATTCCGCCCAACAGCGTTACTGCCAGCGAGGGGTACCAGGTGTTGCGCGAGAACGGTCGGATCGAGAATTTTCAGGCGCACATGCATCTGCGTGGCAAGGGGATGCAGATGTCGGCGATTCTTCCAAATGGCCGCAGTCAGGTGTTGAGCCGGGTCAGCGACTTCAACTTCAACTGGCGAACTTCAACTGGCGACTTTCAACTGGCGACTTCAACTGGCGACTTTCAACTGGCGACTTCAACTGGCGACGGCTGGTTGCATATCGCCGCGCAAACCAACCACATCTCGTTTCTGAATTGTAGCA
>JASLOY010000620.1 GCA_030745255.1 Vicinamibacterales bacterium | reverse complement strand
CGCGAGGTGCTGCTGGCGGGCCGCGCGTCGCGCGCGGCGATCGCAGCGGCGCTGCTGCTCCTCGCCACGACCACTGGGGCGGCCGGCCAATCGCCTCTTCAGTATGACGCGCCTGACGGCTGGGTCGAACGGCACCCAGAGTCGCCGATGCGCGTCATCGAGTTTCAGCTGCCGAGGGTCCCGGGAGACGCGGAGGATGCTGAACTCGTCGTCTTCTATTTCGGGGGTAGCGGCGGCAGCGTCGAGACCAACCTGGATCGTTGGATCGGTCAGATGGAACAGCCGGATGGCCGGTCTTCGTTCGAAGTGGCGTCCACGATCGGTTTCGAAGCCAATGGGCTCGCGGTGACGGTGCTCGACGTGGCAGGCACCTACGTCGCGCCCGTCAGCCCCACCTCGGCCACTCGTTTCAACAAGCCGAGCTTTCGCCTGCTGGCAGCCGTCATAGAGACACCGGTCGGCCCGTATTTCTTCAAGCTGACCGGCCCGAACCGTACGATTGCGCGCTGGGACCAGCCGTTCGGCGCGTTCCTGCGAAGCGTGCGCATTGATTATTGATTAGCCGCACCGCTACACCGCCTCGTCTTGTGACGGCGGCGAGGGCTCTGACAACGGTAAATCCGGTTGGGGCGGAGTCTCGGCCGGGGGCTCTGGGACCGGCGGTGGTGGCACGTCGGGTCCGGCCGGCAGCGCGCCATCGAACCGGTTGAGGATGACCGCCCCCATACCGGTCGTCCAGGCGACATACTCGACGACGAACCCGGTGATGCCCAACATCACCGCAAAGAAGCCGAACGGCCCTCCCATCAGCCCAAGCACCTCGCCGAACAGTGTTGGTGCCATGACGATGACCAGTCCGAGCCACAACAGGACGTATGCTGACCGCTGGCTGTGTCCGGCGCCTCCACTGAACAGTTGGCCCACCCCTTGAGCAACTCCAGTAAACCCAAGCACCATCACCAACAAGGCGGCGACGAGAACCACCGGCACCAGCACCAGGAGCGGTATTCCGATGATGGTGACCACGAGCAGGAGAATGCCGGTGACGAGCAGCGGCACGAACAACAGCTGCGCCAAGAACCCGACAAAGCCCGCCTTGACCGGCTCGAGCGCCACGCGTCGTGCCACGCGTTCGGAGCTCCCGGCCGAGACCAACAGCACGACCGACCCGAGCAACCCGAAGAAGGCGAACCGGACGAGCGTCCCCACCAGGTCCAGTGACCTGAAGACCTGCCTGGAGGGTCTGGGCAGACGAATACGCGGAAACCCGCCGAAGTCGGAAAAGTCGAGGTCGATCATGTCGAAACTGACATCGTTGACACCGCGGAGGAAACGGGCGCCTGGTTCGTTCGTCAGCCGGCCGCCGATGATCGTGACCTCGCGACGAGCGATCGCCTCGGGCCCGAACTCGGCGCTGCCACCGATCACGGTGATCTCGCCCCGCACCTCACCGTCAACCCGGAGACTGCCACCGATCACGACCACGTCGCCCCGCACCTGCTCGTCGACCGCTACGTGAACACGGCGGCCGACACGCACGATGTCGCGGTAGACGACACGACGGTCCCGCGACGCCACGGCGGGCTCGTCATCATCGACGGGATCGACGGGCCTGACAGGTTGGGCTGGCTCGACAAGCGACGACTCCGGAGAGTCGGGTATCTCAGGACCGGCCGGCTCTGCTCCCAGCGAGAACTCTGCTAGTTCTTCGTCCGTCAGTGCGGATAACCCGAGGACCGACCGTTGGGTCACAGGGTCGAGATACGACAGACGCAGGACGAGGCTGGCCTCGGCCCCGAGCTGGGCGGCCAGCCGCTCGGGAGAAAACGGACCGTCGCCATCAATAAAGACCCTGTCGCCACGCACGTTGATCAAGGCGAAGCCGCGGTCGCGCTCTCGTGGGAGGAGTCCAATGCCGCCTCGGATCGGCGTGACCTGGAAGTGCTCCGCGATCTCCTCGCGCAGGTTCTCTGATCCGGCGGGCGGCTGTGCCCCGAGGGACACCGTCATCGACACGGCGACCAGGGTCAGGGCGGCTGCCAGGGAACCGCGCGGCACCGGACGACCGATGCTCACGGGGTTCCCTCCTTGTCGAAGGACAGCACCCGGTGCAGCGTGTACAATGCCGCAACACCCACCAACTCGACCACCACGACGCCCCCACTGACCTGCGGTGTCGTCAGGCTCGCGGCGACGGCACGGCCTATTTCGGCCATCAAACTCCATATATCGAGGCC
>JASLOY010000061.1:7847-11474 GCA_030745255.1 Vicinamibacterales bacterium | reverse complement strand
CCTTCTTCTTGAACATGCCCAACATGCGATGGGTGACCAGGAATCCGCCGACAACGTTGATCGTGGCCAGCACCAGCGCCAGGAACCCGAGCACCGTGGCCAGGCGGCCCTCGACGGCGACCGAGAGAATCGCCCCGATGATCGTGATGCCCGAGATGGCGTTGCTGCCGGACATCAACGGCGTGTGGAGCAGGGGCGGCACCTTCGTGATGATTTCCCACCCGACAAAGACGGCGAGCAGAAAGATCGTCAGCAGTGGCAGCAACGTGTCCATTCGGTGTCCTCAAGCCGGTGAATCGAGTAGTTCGCGCACGCGGGGGTGTACTACCTCGCCGTCTTTCGAGACCAGCGTGCCTTGAGTGATCTCGTCCTCGAGATCGATCCGAAGTGCTCCGTCGTCGACGAGGTGCAGCAACAAGGCCGATACGTTCTTGGCGTACATCTGGCTGGCGTGGAACGGCACCGTGGCCGGCAGGTTCGTCGGGCCCAGGACCGTCACCCCGTGCGCGACGACCGTCTCGTCGGGTCGTGACGGCTCCACATTGCCACCTCGCTCGGCGGCTAGATCGACGATGACTGAGCCTGGCATCATGCTGGCCACCATCTCGTCGGTCACGAGTGTCGGGGCCGGCCGACCGGGGATTAACGCGGTCGTGACGACGACATCGCTGGCAGACACCACCCGGGCCATCATCTCGCGTTGACGGGCGTAGAACGCCTCGTCCTGGGCCTTCGCGTAGCCGCCCATGTCCTCCGACTCGTCTGTATCAAGCGGCAGGTCGACGAAGGTAGCGCCGAGGCTCTCGACCTGTTCCTTGACCGCGGGCCTGACGTCGTAGGCCTCGACCTTGGCGCCAAGCCGGCGCGCGCTTGCGATCGCCTGAAGACCGGCGACCCCGGCGCCCACGATGAACACGCGGGCTGGCGTGATAGTACCAGCGGCCGTCATCATCATCGGAAACATTCGGGGCAGCATTTCGGCCGCCAGCAGCACCGATTTGTAGCCAGCAATGGTCGCCATGGACGACAACGCATCCATGCTCTGTGCGCGGGTGATGCGCGGAATCAGCTCCATCGAAAATGCGGTCGCTCCCCGAGCAGCGAGGTCGCGCGCCGACTGGGGCTCACCGAGCGGCTCGGAGAAGCCGATGACGGTCTGACCCGGTCTCAGCAGCTCGAGGTCGGCGCGCCCGTTGACTGGATTGGCGCCAAGTGTTCGCACCTGCAGGATGACGTCGGCGTCGGCGAACAGCCGCGCGCGCCCGGCAGCGATCTGAGCCCCCTTGTCCGTGAAGGCGGCGTCGGTGAACCCGGCCGATTCTCCCGCGCCGGCTTCGATGAGCACATCGAGCCCGGACTTGGCCAGCGCCGGGACGACGGCCGGGATGGTCGCGATGCGACGTTCGCCCGGAAAGGTCTCTGTGGGAACTCCGACGATCATGTGGTTGGGTGGGCGCGGCGAAGAGACTGGAACGTTTGCGGCGCATCGTCGCGCCTTGTTCGCATCGTACCACACCCATCGGGGCGGCGCTCGAGCAAGCAACAACCACGCGAGCAGGGAGCGGCGTCGAGATTCCGGCGGCGTTCTGCAATATGACGTCGGCCATGGACAAAACGACAGGTTGACGTTAAACTACACGCACTTGACGGTGCGTACAGAGGGGAATGGTCTTGTTGGCCTTGGAGGTGACGTAATGAGAAACGCCAGACTTCATGCAGTGCTTCTGGCGACCGTGACAGCGGTATGGATGCTTCCGGCAGCGGCGGCTGCCGAGGTGCCGGATGCCCCGACATTTCACAAGGATATCGAGCCGATTTTTCAGCGCTCTTGTCAGGTCTGTCATCGGCCCAACAACATGGCGCCGATGTCGCTCATGAGCTACCAGGAGACTCGGCCCTGGGCACGGTCGATCAAGAACAAGGTCGAGGTGCGCGAGATGCCGCCGTGGCACATCGATCCCAAGGTCGGCGTGCAGGGCTTCAAGAATGACCGGTCGCTGAATGAGGATGAGATCGCCACCATCGCGAAGTGGGTCGACAACGGCGCACCGCGTGGCAATCCCGAAGACGCACCGCCACCGGTCGAGCTGCAGGAGTTTGGCGCCTGGACGATCGAGCCGGATGTCATCGTGACCTCGCCGCTGCACACCGTGCCAGCCGAGGCAGGTGACTGGTGGGGCGACTACGTCGTGCCGTCGGGCATCACAGACGACCGCTACATCCAGGCCATCCAGACCAAAGCCGGCGATTTGCGGGTGGTGCACCATGCGCTGACCTACGCTGTGACCGACCCCGAGGCGCCGTTGAGCGACAGCTCCGGGGACGCTTTCCTGAACGAATACGCGGTCGGCAAGAATGCTGACGTGTATCCGGATGGGACCGCGCGGTTGTTCGAGGCGGACTCGCGCGTTCGGTTCAGCTTCCACTACCACTCGATAGGTGAGGAAGTGACCGAACAGACCGAGCTCGGCATGGTTCTCAACCCCGTGGGGTACGAGCCAGACCATATTCTCTATTCGCGCCAGCTCGGCCAGGCCGGCGAGCTCGATATCCCGGCTGGGCAGGTGACGCGCCACGACGGCTACACGAAGATGTATCTGCCCGGTAGGCTCACCGGGTTTCAGCCCCACATGCACTTTCTGGGGACACGCCAGTGTCTCGAGCTAATCTACCCGACGGGGTCGACCGAGATGGTCAGCTGCGCGAACTTCGATTTCAGCTGGCACATCGTCTACAACTACGAAGACGACAAGCAGCCGGTGTATCCGGCCGGGACGACCCTGCACGTGGTGAGCTATCACGACAACACCGAGGGGAATCGCGGCAACCCCGACGCGAAGAACTGGACCGGTGGCGGCAGTCGAGGGGTCGACGAGATGGCGTTCGCGTGGATCAGCTGGTACGACCTCAGCGAGGAGGAGTACGCGGCTGAGCTCGAGGCGAGGAAATCGGCGACCGACAACGACTAGGCCGCGGTCACCCGTTTGTGTGATGAAGAACATGGCCCTCTGCGGGAGCGGAACGCTTTCGCAGGGGGCTTTTCGTAGCAAGTGTTGACGTGTTCACGGTAGCTGGACAACCAAGTGGGAAGATGATGCGGAAGGTGATCATGAAGTGCTTAGCCCAGCGGGCTCCACAAGCGGCGCTCGCCGGTGGATTGGTCGTCGTCATGGTGCTTGGCGCCGCGGCGAGCGGGCGTGCCCAGATCAATTCGCGTGACGTCCCGATCGTGACGCAGCCGCAGCAGCGGTTCAGCACGGGACAGGACGTGCAGCCGATCTTCGAAGGCTGGACCCGCAACGACGACGGGAGCTATGACTTTCTCTTTGGCTATCTCAACCGCAACTATGCGGAGCGGCCGCACGTGCCGATCGGCGAGAACAACTTCTTCTCGCCCGGCGAGCAGGACCGCGGTCAGCCCACATACTTCTATCCGCGGACGAATCGGTACCAGTTCGAGGTGCGCGTGCCAGCCGACTTTCCACCTGACGCCGAACTGACGTGGCAGGTCACCCACCGCGGTAGCACCCAATATGCCTACGGCTGGCTGCAGGCCGAATGGGAGATCGACGTGAACACGATCACGTCGAATGGTCGCACGCCCTTTGGCCGCGGTTTCGAGGAGCT
>JASLOY010000061.1:0-7837 GCA_030745255.1 Vicinamibacterales bacterium | reverse complement strand
GCGAGTCAGACGTCGATTGGCGTCGGCCAGCCACTGACGCTGACTGCACGGATGACCGATGATGAACTCCCGGTGCCACTGCCCGAGCGGGACCCCGACGCGTTCCGCCGTCGGCGCGAGCCAACGCTGATTCCACCAGATGATGCGCCGGACATCCCGGACAACATCCCCCAGTATTCGCGACACAACGTGCCACGCAACCATCTGTCGGTGCTCTGGGTGGTCTACCGCGGGCCGTCCGATGCCGAGTTCGAACCGACGGGGTATCAGGAGTGGGAAGAGGGCATGCCGGGTGACGGCTGGACCGCTGGCACGTTCGAGACCACGGTCACGTTTGGCGAGCCCGGGACCTACACGCTACGCGCCTTCGGCAGCGACGCGCTGCTCATCTCGAAGGCCAACGTCACCGTGACGGTGACAGAGTAAAGTCTGTAATGGGCGAGGGCAGCCTCGTGGCTGCCCCTCGCCCATCTTGTTGGGCGCCCTGCTAACGCTTCTTGCCACGGCGCCCTTCCCCTCCCGGTGGCTCCGGCCTGCTGTCTGGTGAGGCGGCCGCCCGAGCGATCAGGTACACGGCAATTATCAGCAGCGTGGCGCCCACCGGCGCTGCCAGGATGCCCAGTCCAGGGTCTCCAGCGTAGAAGCCGACCCCACCGAGAAAGAAGCCACCCGGCAGCAGGACCGAGGCGCCGATGAGGCTCGAGGAGACCAGCCTCTGAGAGCCGGCGGCCACACCGGGCAACAGACGCAGACACAGCGCGTAGAGGACGTGGACCAAACCCAGCAGCGCCCCGTGGGCATGGGCCAGCGTCCACATGAGACGCCGGGTCTCGTTCGACACGTCGAGGTACAGACCGGTCTTGAACCCGTGCAGCACTTCGAGCACGAAGCCGAGGATGAGAAAGCCCAACAGCGACCACCAGCCGACGCGCAGGTGGCGCCTCACGTAGTCTACGGCGGGGTAAGTGTCTCGAGCCATCATTCCCTGAGGAACAGTGGCCGCCTCGTGCGCTGGTCGAAGAGCCGTCGCATGGCATCGACTCGGAGGTCGCCGTCGGCGTCGACCAGGAGTTCGGGTTCGCGCCGCTGCCGCGAGGCCGGACTGGCCCGCCATGCACTCAGCACCTGCACGGCCACGTCGACCCGTTCCTGCTCTGGGCCGTCGAAGTCATACGCCAGGTCGGCGTACCCAGGGAGGCTCCGTAGCGACCGGGCGGCAATGAACCGCACGGCGTCGTAGCGATCGCCCAGCGCCTCGCCGAGATGCGGCACCATCCAGCTGGTGCCGGAAGCCTCCTGCGCCGGCGCCCACCCCATGCTCTGAGCGGTGAGCGCGCGCAGACCGGCGTCACCGCTCAGTATCCAGAGCAGCGCAGCCGCGACGGTGCGGTTCGCGCCGCCCAGCTCTGGCACCGGTGTGTCATACCAGTCGTGCAGGTGGTCGGCGGTCCAACCCACGGTTCTGTCGAGATGACAAAGGTTGCAGGCATTCGGGCGGCCGAGCTCCACCGTTTCGGTGGCTGTCGGGCTGCTGATGGTGTGACTCCGCTCCGTCTTGAGGAGCCCGTACGAAGTGTAGGGCATGTGGCAGTTGTAGCAGTTGCTGCCGGACGACTCTGCCAGATGCCGCGTGTGGACCGTGACGTCGTCCCGCATCGGCTCGTGACACTGGAGACAGGCGTCGTTGCCCGCCATGCCGGTCGACACCTGGTGCGTGTCGGCCCACTCCGACACCGGTCGTGGGTCCTCGGCGGTCTTGTGCAGCGTGTGACATGAAAAGCAGGTCAGCGTGTGTTCCGGTTCGGTGGCATCGCGGAAGCAGGGAGAGTCGATCAGGCCGTTATATTCTCGTCCAGACACCCGGACCATGCCGTCAGGCCAGAAAGAGCCGCGCACGAATTCGGGGTCGTCATTCGCCAAGGTGCGGATCTCTGGCGAGCTCCTGTCCACCGAGGGCTGCGCGATGAAACGCGTGTCCCGCAGCTCGTCTCCCGGGCGATATGGCAGCCCGGCCCAGTTGGCCTGGCGTTCGTCCTCCGCGTCATAGAACTCCCACACGCTGTGGCATTGCCCGCACACCTGTGACGAACGCTGGGGGTCGAGGAGGCTCGGTTGCACGATGGTGGGGTCGTCGTCTCCGCCGAGGTGGAGGCTATAGCGACGGAGGGGATTCTGGTTTGCGGCGATATGGGCCTCGGCTGGGCCATGACAGGACTCGCAGGCGATGCCAAACTCCGCCACGGTCGTGTCAATCGCCTGCAGCTCGAACGCTTCGGACCGGTAGGGCGTGTCGAACGCCGTCTTGCCCTGGGTCGTGTGGCACACGATGCAGATTGCGTTCCAGTGCCCGTTCAACATGGCGAGCGACTGCTGGGGAGGGTGCAGCACGACGGCGCTACGCGAGGCCCACCGCTGCTCTTTGATGAGATACACGCTCGGGAGCACGTTCAATCCGCGGTCGTGCCCCGTCTCGTACCAGTAGATATTCTGGTGATGAGACCCGGTGATCATCACCACCTGTCTCGTGATTCGGGGACGGTCAGCTTCCGGTCCTTCCCACCCCGGGTCGTCGAATTCCGCCCAGAACTTGTCTCCGTCGCGTTCCAGCAGCATTGGTTGTCCATGGGTATTCTCGACGCGCACCCCGTCGAAATCGGCACGTACCGTCTCTGGCGTGGCGACCTGGGTCATCGTGCGGTGAAACGACCCAAACCAGCTGTCGTACTCTGAAGGGTGACAGGCTTTGCAGGTGTCGGACGAGACATACCCGTCGCTGCCAACTTGGACGGGCCGAGTGTCGATTTCCGATTCGGGAACGTCACGGACTCCGCTGGTCGCCAAGGCGACCCCGAGTCCGGCCGAGGCGAGCAGCAGCACGGCCGCCGGCGCGAAGCGGAGTGGATCGCGCGCCGATTGCATCGAACCTCTGGAGCCGTCTGGCTGCGGCCGGTCGCGCTGAGGTCGAGACATTCAGGAGTACTCGGTAACCCGGCAATGGGGCTGTGACCCCGCGCCCGGGTCAGCGTCGTCACCCTGCGCAACAGCACCCTCGTGCGCCAGCCCGTGGTGAAAATGCGTCGACACTTTCACCACGAGCCTCGAGCGGCGCCCAGCGAGCTCAGTTGGCCGCGAAACAATAGAAATATCCGTTGCCGCCGGTTCCGACCAGATTGGCCTGGCTGCACCCACGCGAGCCGTGCGCGGAATTCCAGGAGGTGGGGTTCGCGCCGCCGCCCTGGCGGTCGAAGTGTCCGACCATTGCGCTGCCGGTACCGTCGGCGCTCGAGGTCCAGTTGCTGCATGCGTCGGTGTCGGTCGAGGCTGTCCCGTCGAGATTCGAACCGGTCAGGATGTCGTGCTGGTTCGGGTCGTCGCCACGACCGTTGGTCATGCCACCGTTTTCGTTCAGCACCGTCTCCTTGGTCAAGTTGTTCTCGCCGTGAAGCTGGTCCACGTTCTGTGCGACCACGACGCCCTTGATGTTCTGCCACGGACCGGAGCCGATCCGGTCGCGGGCGTTGACGCCGCCAGAACCAGTGGTGCTGAGATAGGCGCGCCACGTCTTGTTGCCCGCGCCGACCGCCGCCGCCAGTGACTGGCAATGCGCATCGGCGCCGGCCAGCCCGCCCAGGTCGGCGCCGTTGCCGGAGCCGACGCTGGTCAGAAAGAATGTCATGTCGGAGGCTTGCGCGAGCGCCGGCGAGACGCTCAGCAGACAGAGCAGGATTGCGGCGCAGAGCAGCTGCAAGATTCTCATTCTACGTTCTCCTTGTCGTGTTCCCGTGCACAGAATGTTCGGAGCGAAGTGCCGTGTGTCTGTCGTAACTATCGTTTCTATGAGGGAGATTATAGCCGGTGACGCGCCTCGTGGCCCAGGGCCGACCGACTGTTGCGTATAATGTTCTCTGCCTTCGCCAGCCTTTTGACAGGACAGACCGGAACCCAATGAAGCCGCTAGGAGAAACTGCTGTCGCCGCCGTTGGAGTCCTGCTGATGACGGGGGCATTGCTGACGGGGTGCTCGGGCTCCAACAACCCGACTACTCCAACTGGCACCACGGACCCGGTCTCGATTCCTGACTTCACCATCACCGACCTGGTTGCCGGTACCGGCATTGCGGCCGCGAACGGAAATTTCCTGACCGTCGAATTCACGGGATGGTTGTATGACGATACGCTGCCCGACAACAAGGGCACGCAATTCGACGCGACGGCGGGCACCCCTATCACGATCGTGCTGGGTGTGGGACAGGTGATTCCCGGTTGGGATCTGGGATTGGTCGGAATGCGTGTGGGGGGGGAGCGGCGTCTCGTTCTTCCACCCAACCTCGGTTTCGGCACGCAAGGGCCTACCGGGATTCCGCCAAATGCCTCACTCGTGTTCGAGGTCGAGTTGTTACGTGTTGACGAGGCCCCGGAGTTCACCATCATCGACCTCGTCGTCGGAACAGGGGCCGAGGTGGTCAGCGGTAACACGTTGTCGGTGGAGTTCACGGGATGGCTCTACAACCCGACCAAGCCCGACAACAAGGGTACGCAATTCGACTCGACGAACGGCAGCCCGTCGACGGTCTTGATCGGCGCCGGTGTCGTCATTGCCGGCTGGGATCAGGGGCTCCTCGGCATGCGCGTGGGTGGCCAGCGGCGCCTCATCATCCCGCCCGAGCTCGCATTCGGTTCGAGCGGGTCTGCTGGTACTGTGATTCTGCCGGGCGCGACGCTTGTTTTCGATATCGAGCTGTTGAGCATATCGTAGAACCTGGTGATTGAGGGGTGCGAGCCCACATGGCGGCACGAACAGGATTCGCCCGGTTTGGCGTTGAAGGTACGAGCATGGTGAGGATACGGCTATTGGTCGGACCGCTGCTGCTGGCGGTCTCCATGGCGGCGGTGTCGGTCGTTGGCGTCGCCCAGGGGCGATCTGGTGCAGACTGGCGACAGTGGGGCGGTCCGGACCGCAACTTCATCGTCGACGCCGGTGGCCTCGCAGAGAGCTGGCGCGAGGATGGACCGCCCGTGCTGTGGAGCCGGCCGCTGGGTACGGGGCACTCGTCGATTCTCGCCTCCGAGGGCAAGCTGTTTACCTTGTACCGCGTCGGCAACGGTCGCAGTCGGCAGGGGCCGTGGGAGGCCGAGGAGGCGGTAGTTGCCCTGGACGCGGCGACCGGCGAGACGATCTGGGAATACACATACCCGTCCCGGCTCGAGGATACGAGCTTTGGGTCGGGACCGCACTCTACACCGCTCCTGGTCGGCGACCGGTTGTTCACGACCGGTACGAACAAGCAGCTCCACGCGTTTACCGCCGACACGGGTGAGCTGCTCTGGTCGCACGATCTGGTGGCAGACTTCGGCGCACCCCCATTGCTGGTCCGGCCGCGGGTAAAGGCAGGTTACGGGTGCAGCCCGGTCGCCTACCGCGACACCATCATTTGCTCGGTGGGTGGGCCGGGGCAGTCGGTGATGGCGTTCCGGCAGAGCGACGGCGCTGTGGTGTGGAAGAGCGGAGACTTCCTGATTTCGGAAGCGCCACCGCTCGTCATCGATCTCGATGGGCAGGACCAGCTCGTGATCCTGGCCGGTGGCACCCTGAACGGGCTCGACCCGGCCACCGGACGCCTCCTGTGGACCCATCCGCACGATCCAGGGAACGACTTCAATTTCATGGTGCCGCTGTGGGGGGACGACCACATCATCTTCGTATCGTCCGGCTACAAGACAGGCAGCCGTGCGCTCCAGCTGACCCGGGTCGGTGACACGACACGGGTTGAGGAGCTGTGGTACGACCCGCAGCTACAGTTCATGTTCCTGAATCCGATTCGTGTCGGGAACTACGTCTACGGGACCGACGGCACCTTCGGCCCGGCGTTCATGACAGGCGTCGATATTCGGACCGGCGAGACCGTTTGGCAGGAGCGCGGCTTCGCGCGCTCGACCCTGCTGCACGCCGACGGCAAGACGATCATCGTAGACGAGGATGGCGATATTGCGTTGGCGCGCCTGACACCGGGCGGAATGACGTTGCTGGCTCGTGCGCCGCTCTTCGAGACCGTCGCCTGGAGTGCGCCGACGCTCGTCGGTACCACCCTCTACGTGCGAGACCGCGAGAAGATTGTCGCCCTCGACCTGGGCGCAGAGTGACAAGGCCTCACGCGATGCCTAGACCGTGCGGTCGTGACCGCCGACCGAGAAGTCGCGTTGTGACGGCGCTGCTCTGGGCGTTCGTCCTGGCCCCGGTCGCGGAGGTCGTGCGCGCGCAGACTCCGCAGGAGATTTTCAACCAGGCGGTGGCCGACTTTGGCGCGGGACGGGTCGAGGCGGCGGCGGTAGGGTTCGACCAGGTGGCCAGAGCGCAGCCCGGTTATGCGCCGCAGCTATGGCAACGGGGGATCGCGCTCTACTACGCCGGGCGGTACGGAGACTGCCGGCGTCAGTTTGAATCCCACCTGACGGTGAATCCCAATGACGTCGAGAACTCGGCCTGGCACTTCTTGTGTGTCGCGCGCGCCGAGTCTCCGGAGGCGGCGCTGGATGCGCTCCTCCCGGTCGGGCCCGATTCGCGCAGCCCGATGCGGGAGATCTACGAGATGTTCGCCGGGCGGATGATGCCGCAGGACGTGCTCTCGGCCGCGGCCGGACAGCCGCAAGCGCGTTTCTACGCCCACCTGTATCTCGGTCTCTATCATGAGGCGCTTGGCCGGACGGCGGCGGCGCTTGAAGAGATCCTCGTGGCGTCGGACGATCGATTCGCTGCCGTGGGCGGCTACATGCACATGGTCGCGGTGGTGCATCGCGACCTCTTGGTGACAACGACGACGGGCGTTCGCTAGCAGTCCGTGGTGATGAAACCCCGCGTCGCACCGAGAACGGTGATGCGCGCCGCCCACCAGGCGCGACAAGGGAGAATACCGGCCTGTATTCGACCGCGGAGCAGCGCAGTGGGGTGTGATGCAGCGCCGTTCGAATGCAGCGGGGCTTTTGCCGCGGGCTGCTAGGCCCGCGGTCATTCCTCGCGCAGCAGCCGAATGCGGTGCGCCTCGCTGTCGCCGACATAGAGGCCGGCGGCGCCAGCGAAGACTCCATGCGGCCGCGCCAGACGGCAACGCTGCGGGTCTGGTTCCGGCCCGTCTCCCCGTTCCCCGTCGCCCAGCACCGTGGCGATGACACCGCGCTCGATGTCGATCATTCGGATGACGTGATTCTCCGTGTCGGCGATATACAGCTGACCGTCAGCGTAGGCGAGCCCTTTGGGACCGCCCAAGGTGGCTTGCGTGGCCGGTCCGCCGTCGCCGGTGTGGCCCGGTGCACCGGTGCCGGCGACGTGATGGATCGTCTCGGTGCCCAGATCGATTCGATAAATCGCGTTCCCTTCACGCAGCGCCAGATACAAGTTGCCGTCCGGGTCGAGTGCCATCGCGCGTGGACCGTTCAGCGGTGTGCCGGCGAGGGGTGCGCCGTCCGGTGTCGGCTCTCGCGCTCCGGTTCCGGCCCATGTCTCGACGATTCCGGTGGCGGGGTCCACCCGGCGGATCCGGTGATTGCCGACGTCGCAGATGAGCAGCCGGCCTTGCGGGTCGAACGCGATGCTGTGGGGCTGGCGCAGTTGGGCGGCGGTGGCGGGGCCGCCGTCGCCAGAAAAACCGGCCTCGCCGGTCCCGGCCACTGTCGAGATGATGCCCGTGGCTGCGTCGACGCGCCGAACCGCATGGTTGTCCCGTTCGACGATATAGAGGTGCCCATTGCCGTCGAACTGGATTTCGTGCGGCATGTTCAACGCGGCGTCTGTCGCTGGGCCCCCGTCGCCGCTGTAGCCGCGTTCGCCGTTACCGGCGACCGTC
>JASLOY010000619.1 GCA_030745255.1 Vicinamibacterales bacterium | reverse complement strand
CTTTCGCAAGATCGTCGTGACGGCCGACGATGGGCGGTTCCTGCTGCCCGAACTGCCCGCCGCGGCTTATCAAGTCTGGGTTCGCGGATACGGGCTGGCCGATTCTGATCCGGTGACGGCCGAGCCGGGCCAAACCCTCACCCTGAGCGTGGACGAGGCGGCGTCGCCTCGCGAGGCGGCAAGTGTCTATCCCGCCAACTACTGGTATTCGCTGCTCGAACCGCCGCCGGCCACCGCGTTTCCGGGAACCGGGCCTGACGGGAACGGCATTCCGCCCTCTCTCGAGAGCCAGGCGAGGTGGGTCGATGTGACGAAGCAGGGCTGCCAGCTGTGTCACCAGATGGGCAACCGCTTTACGTTCGACATCAGCCATCTCGACGGGTTCGACTCGAGCGTGGCGGCCTGGGACCACCGGGTGACATTCGGGCAGCGTGGCGCGCAGATGAGCAACGTGCTCAACCGGTTCGGTCGCCAGCCGGGGCTGGAGATGTTCGCTGACTGGACCGACCGGATTGCCGCCGGGGAGGTCCCGCCCCAGCCGCCGCGTCCCGCCGGGCCCGAGCGCAACCTGGTCTTGACGATGTGGGAATGGGGGGAGGAGACCTCCTACGTCCACGACGAGGTGACGACCGACAAGCGCCGTCCGACCGTCAACGCGAACGGTCTCGTCTATGGCGTGTCGATCACGAGCGACAAGCTGGTGATTACCGATACGGCCAAGCATCAGTCGATCGAGCTCGACATTCCGCTCCGTGAGGGGCGCGACATGGTGCCGTCGATGTTTCCAACCCAACCGGGGTTCGAGCCGTCGCCGTACTGGGGCGACGAGATCATCTTCAACGCACCAGCCAATCCGCACAACCCGATGATGGATGCAATGGGGCGTGTCTGGCTGACGTCGACGATCCGCCGCCGTGACAATCCCGACTGGTGCAAGGCCGGGTCGGAGCATCCGTCGGCCAGCTACTTCCCGGTGCCGCGCAGCGGCCGGCAGATCTCGGTGTACGACCCGGCGGCCGACAAGTTCGTGTTGATCGACAGCTGTTACGCTACCCACCACCTGCAATTTGCCGAGGACGCGAGCGACACGCTCTGGTTCAGCGGCGACGCCAACGCGGTCGGATGGCTGGACACACGCATGTTCGACGACACCGGTGACGAACGCGGGTCGCAAGGGTGGTGCCCCACGGTGATCGACACCAACGGTGACGGCCGGATTACGAAACCGTGGAACGAGCCGCGTGAGCCGGTTGACCCGACCCGCGATACCCGGACCGCCGGGTTCGCCTACGGGGTTGTGGTCAATCCGGTCGACGACACCGCCTGGATCTCACGCACGGCGCCGTTTCCCGGGCGACTCGTCCGTGTCGACCGGGGCGACAATCCCCCCGAGACCTGTATCGCCGAGATCTACGAGCCCCCGTCGATTGAAAACCCAAACGTCGACCCGTCCCAGACCGGTCATGCGCCACGGGGGGTCGACGTCGATCGCAACGGCGTCATCTGGACGGCGTTGTCGGGCAGCGGCCACCTGGCGAGCTTCGACCGGAGCAAGTGCAGTGTCCTGAATGGGCCCGAGGCGACCGGGCAGCATTGCCCGGAGGGCTGGACCCTTTATGCGACCCCCGGACCGCAAATGAAGGGTGTCACCGACCCGGGAAGCGCCGACTACCACTATTACAACTGGGTCGATCAGTTCGGCACGCTGGGGCTCGGCCCGAATGTTCCGATTGCTGCCGGCTCCGGCTCCGATTCGCTTCTCGCGCTGCAGCCGGACACCGGCGAATGGGTTGTGTTACGGGTGCCCTATCCGCTGGGCTTCTTCGCGCGTGGTCTCGACGGTCGCATCGACGACCCCGATGGCGGATGGAAGGGGCGTGGTCTGTGGGCCAACTACGGGTCGAATCTCAACTGGCACATCGAGGGTGGCAAGGGCATGCGGAGCTCGGTCATCCACTTCCAGCTCCGACCCGACCCGCTGGCGAACTGATCGATCGGGCGACACCCGGACCAGGCGTGCGACACTGCGCGCCCCGCGGGTGCGGAGTGGGGCAGTGGGGTCCCCCCGGAGCGCCCGCGTGGGGTCCGGGGCGTAGCTCCGGCTAAGTGGCCCCGGTCATAAGTAACGGTCGCATTCGGCCGCCGATGCATCCCACCCCGCCGTGTTGCTCGTCGGTCCGGGTTCAAGTTTGAACCGCAACAGTGACTATGCCTCATAAAAGCATTCCTCCGGCGTTCGATAGCCCAGC
>JASLOY010000618.1 GCA_030745255.1 Vicinamibacterales bacterium | reverse complement strand
AGTCGAGGCGACTCAGGGCGAGGTAATGAAACGCGGCGTTGCCTACGTGGCGCCGGGAGACTCTCACATGCAGGTAGCTGTTCAAGGCCTGCGGTGTCGGGTTCACCTTGCCCAGACAGCTCCGGTTCAGCACCAGCGACCTGCCGTCGACGTGTTGTTTCACTCGATGACCCGGATCCGTCACCGACAAGTGGTCGCCGTGCTGCTCACCGGGATGGGCGCTGATGGTGCCGACGGGATGGTAGCCTTGCGCCGCGCGGGTGCCGAGACGATCGCCGAAGACGAACGGTCTTGCGTCGTCTTCGGCATGCCCAAGGAAGCGATTGCCAGAGGGGGGGCCGCCCATGTCGCCACGCTGCTGCGCATTCCTGCGCTTATCTTCGAGTGTTTCGAACGGCTGGCTAGGCGGTCACCGAGCGGCCCACCAGTGTCGATGAATCAGACCGACGCGGTCCTCCGCGCACGGTGACCCGGGCAAATAGAAAGGCTGGCAAGAAACACAACAGACACGCCATGACCGAACAGGCGCACCACCTGAACCAGTCAGTCGGTGAGCGTCACCCTGGTGAGACCTTCCTCGGGTTCGAGGCGCTGTTGGAGCAGCTGACGTCGCTCTTCGTCGACGGGTCGGTCGGCGACATCGCCTTTTCGTCGCGCGAGGTGATGTCTAGCGCCCGCGTGAGCGGGGCCGTTGTGCAACCCAGCGTGCGCACCTCGCGCGTTCTCAGGCCATTCTGCGCCAGGGGTGCGGCCCCTCGTCGGGCAGCGCCATGCCGCACTTCTTGAGTTCAGCCCGTCCTAGTTTCAGCGCGACGGCAGCCTGCGAGCCGTCGGGGGTCACCTTCTGTATGTTGTTCAGGACTCTGGCGGTCGCACGGTCCTGCTCGACCAACGTTCCGAGATCCAGTATCTGGCGCACCTGGCTGAGGTGCTGCCGGAGCGTCCGGACCATGACGAAAAGCTCCGTTTCGTTCCGCGTAGGAATGAGACCGACCTCGCCCATGATCGCATTCAGAAGCTGTGTTAGTTTCTTGGCATCTGTAAGAGTCATGCGAGCAGCCGTTCGTCGAGATAGAAATACGGAACGTGTCCCCGGAATGGGCGAGACCCAGTGCGGCGGTCTCCGACAGTCGTTCATACCCGGAATCGGCCTGGGCAGGGCGGACTTTAGGGGCAGCGCTCTGTCGACGCACGTCACTACTGCTGGAGGAACAGTCCCGCCCCCGGCCCCACCGGGAGGCCGAGCGACATCCACACCACCAGCAGTATCGACCAGCAGACCATGAACACGACGGTGTAGGGGAGCATGGTGGCGACGACTGTGCCGATGCCGGAGCGTGTGTCGTAGCGCTCGAAGAAGGCGACGATCAGCGCGAAGTAGGACATCATCGGCGCGATGATGTTTGTCGTACTGTCGCCGACGCGGTAGGCGGTCTGTGTCAGCTCTGGTGTGTAGCCGAGCAGCATGAACATCGGCACGAATACCGGCGCCATGATCGCCCACTTGGCCGAGGCGCTTCCCATGAACAGGTTGATGAACGAGGACAGCACCACGAAGCTGAGCATCAGCGGGATGCCGCCGAGCCCAGAGCTGCGTAGCGCCTCGGCTCCTTTGACCGCCATGATCAGTCCCAGGTTGGTCCAGTTGAAGTAGGCGACGAACTGGGCCGCGAAGAACACGAGGACTAGGTAGGTCCCGAGCGTGCCAATCGTCTTGCCCATGCCGTTCATCACGTCGGCGTCACTGCGGAACGCACCGGTGACCGCTCCGTAGGCCACACCGACGAAGGTGCCACCCAGGAAAATGAACGCCACTATGCCGGACAGAAACGGCGACCGCAGCAGGCCCCCCGTATCTGGGTTGCGGAGAAACCCGTCGGCCGGGACCGTGCCCCAGAGCAGAACGGCGGCGAAAGCCAGCAGCGCGAGCATCGCATAGCCCAGACCGCGTTTCTCGACCGGTGAGAGCCCCTGCAGCACATCGGGCTGCGTGTCGGCGCCGTCGGCGTCGCCCGCATAGGCTCCCAGCCTCGGGATGACGATACGTTCGGTGACCCACGTCCCGGCCGCTGCGATGATGAACGTCGACACCACCATGAAGTAGTAGTTGGCCGCCGGATTCACGCGGTATCCATCGTCGATGATCCGGGCCGCTTCCTCCGACAGCCCGGCCAGCAGCGGGTCCACGGTGCCCAGGAGCAGGTTGGCGCTGTAGCCCCCCGACACCCCGGCGAAGGCGGCCGCGAGCC
>JASLOY010000617.1 GCA_030745255.1 Vicinamibacterales bacterium | reverse complement strand
CGACGCTCGGACGCGGTGTTACGAACACCTACCCATCGATTTGCGAATCGGTGCTTCTGCCACGGGCTGCTAGGGCGTCAATCGATACAGCATACGGGGATATGGAATGGTCTCCCGGACGTGCTCGAGGCCGCAGATCCAGGCCACCAGTCGTTCGATGCCCATCCCAAACCCGGCATGCGGCACGTTGCCGTACCGACGCAGATCGAGATACCACTCGAATGCTTCCTGTGGCAGGTCGTGTTCGGTGATGCGCCGGAGGAGCAGGTCGAGGTCGTCGAGCCGCTGGCCCCCGCCCACGATTTCGCCGTAGCCTTCGGGCGCCAGGATGTCCACCGACAACGAGAGGTCCGGGTGCTCCGGATCCGGCTTCATGTAGAACGCTTTGGTCGCCGTGGGGTAGTGGTGCACCGCGACTGGCCGGTCGAACTGTTCGGCGAGAAACGTTTCGTCGGGACCGCCGAAGTCATCGCCGTACTCGATGGGGCGGCCGTGGTTTTGAAGCATGTGGACCGCCTCGTCGTAGGTGATGCGGGGAAACGGTGCCTGAATGGCCTCGAGCGATCCCCGCTTGCGTTCGAGCGTCTCGAGCTCACGACCGCGGGTCTCGAGCGCCCGCGCGACCACTGCCGTAATCAGCGACTCGGCCAGGTCGATCGCGTCGTCGAGCGTCGCGTAGGCCATCTCTGGCTCGACCATCCAGAACTCGGTCAGGTGACGGCGGGTCTTGGATCTTTCGGCTCGGAAGGTCGGACCAAAGCTATAGACCCGCCCGAGCGCCATGGCGTTGGCTTCGTTGTAGAGCTGACCGCTCTGTGTCAGGAAGGCGGTGGCGTGGTCGAAATACGGGACCTGAAACAGCGTGGTCGTGCCCTCGCACGCGGCCGGTGTGAATATCGGTGTGTCCGCCAGCGTGAACCCCTGGTTGTTCAAGAAGTCCCGAACCGCGTTGATGACCGTGTGACGGATCCGCAGAATCGCGTGCTGCCGCTCGGATCGGATCCACAAGTGCCGCCGATCCAGCAGAAAGTCGACGCCATGCTCCTTTGGCGCGATCGGGTAGTCGCGGGTCTCTCCGGCGACGCTCATCTCGCTGACATCGAGCTCGTAGCCACCCGGCGCGCGAGCGTCGGCCCGCACCTCGCCCTGAATGACGATGGCGGTCTCCTGGCCGAGGTGTCCCGCCTGCAGGAACAGCTCCTCGCCGACCGCCGCCTTCGACATGACCGCCTGGATGAACCCGGTGCCGTCTCGCACAGTGAGAAAGTGAATCTTGCCGCTCGAACGCCGTTTGTGAAGCCAGCCCCGCAACGTCACGGACCGGCCTTCGTGGTTCGCGATCTCCTCGATGTGGGCCATCACGCTATCCTTCGCATAGACGTTCCAGCTTTGCCCTGGCGCGGGCCGCGCGTTTGAGGACGTCGCGCCAATCGGCGCCGCCGGCCACCTCCAACATCAACATGCCGTCATAGCCAACTTTCTGCATCGTCATCATCGCTGCTGGCCAGTCGACGCCGCCCTCGAAGGGAACCAGATGCTGGTCGGTGGCGCCGAGATTGTCATGAAGGTGTGTCGTGACCAAATAGCCGGAGGCGGTCTCGATCTCCTCGGTCACGTCGCCGGCGAGAAATGCGTGCCCGACGTCCAGACAGACGCCGTGCCCCGCCCGGTCTGCCTCTTTGTCCAGCAGGTCGACGAGCGCCGTTGCCGTCGACAGAGCGTTCGGAATCACTTCGAGCGCGAGCTGCAGACCCAAAGCACTTGTCAGAGCGTGCAACTCGGTCACGCTTCGTGCCGCCGCCCTCGGGTCATTGTCGCGGTCTGGTGCGTAGCTCTTTGGTGTGCCCAGGTGCACGACCAGGTAACCGGTCTCAACCCGACGTGCGATGTTCAGCGCCACCTCGGCCTCCTCGATGGCGCGGGTGCGTCCCTCGGCGCCACTCCAGGCCGTGGAGAACGGCGGTCCCCAGGTACCGTCGACGTAGCTTTCGGTGGTCGGTGCGTGGATGGCATGCAGCCGCAATCGTGTGTCATCCAACCATTCGGCGAGGGCGTCAATTGCGGCCTGGTCGTGATAATCGAAATGACTGCGCGTGGCGAATAGCTCGATCGCCTCGAACCCGTGCGCCGCGACCTCGACCAAATGGTCGCGGTCGAGCCGCTCGCCGTGGAACAGGTGTGTGGAGATTCCGAAGCGCATCGGTCAGCGTGAATGGGGCAGGTGCGAGCGTCCTTGCGCCTATTGTCGCCG
>JASLOY010000616.1 GCA_030745255.1 Vicinamibacterales bacterium | reverse complement strand
ACGGGGTGGGTGGGCTGCTCGATCGACTCGTCGGGGTGTTCGGCCAGTCGCAGGTCTACGTCGAGCTCCAACGACATCTGCTGCGAGACGAGGAGCTTGACAACCAGGCGCTCAGCGCGCTGGCCGACGCCTATCATGTCCCGCTTGTTGCGACCAACGGTGTGCGGTTTGCGGTCGCCGAGGACCGCCCGCTGTATGACCTGCAAACCTGTCTGCGGCACAAGACCACGCTCGACCGGGCTGGTCGACGTCTGACCCGCAATGCCGAGCGGTATCTGAAGGCGCCCACTGCGATGACCCGGCTGTTTCGCGACCGACCGGATGCGCTGGCGGCCGCCGGCGAGCTCGCCGACCGACTGAGCTACACGATGGCTGACCTGGGCTATCGGTTTCCCGTCTATCCGGTGCCGGCCGGCGACACGATGATCTCGTTTCTGCGCGCCATTACCGAGGTCGGCGCCCGCGAGCGCTATCGCCCGTATCACGAACGTGCCCGGCGGCAGATCGCGCGTGAGCTCGACCTGATCGAGAAGCTCGATCTGGCCGGGTATTTCCTGATCGTGTGGGACCTGGTGAACTTCTGCCGGCAACAGGACATTCTCGTGCAGGGCCGTGGCTCGGCCGCCAACAGCGCCGTCTGCTACAGCCTGGGGATTACCGCGGTCGATCCGGTTGGGATGGATTTGCTCTTCGAGCGCTTTCTGTCGGAGGAGCGTGGCGAGTGGCCCGATATCGATCTGGATCTGCCGAGTGGCGACCGCCGGGAACGGGTGATCCAGTATGTCTACGAGCGGTATGGCCGGCTTGGCGCCGGGATGACCGCCAACGTCATCACCTACCGCGGTCGCAGCGCCGCGCGTGACGTCGGCAAGGTGTTGTCGATCGCCCCCGAGCAGATCGACCGGCTCGCCAAGGTGATGAACCACTTCGAATGGACCGACCCGGAGGACACGCTCGCGCGCCGGCTCGACGACGTCGGCATCGACCGGGCCGACCCGCGGGTCGGGCAGTTCAGCGTGTTGTGGCAGCGTATGCAGGACCTGCCCCGTCATCTCGGCCAGCACTCCGGCGGGATGGTCATCTGCCAGGGACGGCTCGACGAGGTGGTGCCGCTCGAGAACGCCAGCATGCCGGGTCGTGCCGTCGTGCAATGGGACAAGGACGACTGCGCCGACATGGGGATCGTGAAGGTCGATCTGCTCGGGCTGGGGATGATGGCGGCTCTGCAGGACACGTTCACGCTGATCAACGGGGAGCGTACGGACCGGACGGGCGCGGTCGATCTCGCCACGCTGCCACCAGACGACCCGGCCGTCTATCAGATGCTGCAGCGCGCCGACACGATCGGCCTGTTTCAGGTCGAGTCCCGCGCCCAGATGGCGACCCTGCCGCGTCTGCGGCCGGAACGGTTCTACGACATCGTGGTCGAGGTGGCGATTATCCGTCCCGGCCCGATCGTGGGGAAAATGGTGCATCCCTACATGAAGCGGCGCGCGGGGCGCGAACCGGTGCAGTACCCGCACCCCTCGCTCGAGCCGATCTTGCGTCGCACGCTCGGGGTGCCGTTGTTTCAGGAGCAGTTGCTCCGGGTCGCGATGGTCGCGGCCGGGTTCTCGGGTGGGCAGGCCGAGGAACTGCGGCGTGCGTTCGGCTTCAAGCGGTCGGAGCGGCGGATGGCGGAGATCGAAGTGACGCTTCGTGACGGGATGGCCAAACGGGGCATTACGGGCGACCCGGCCGATCAGATCGTGCGGTCGATTACCTCCTTCGCGTTGTATGGCTTTCCCGAGTCCCATGCCGCGAGCTTCGCGCTGCTGGTCTATGCCAGCGCCTATCTGAAGGCGCATTACCCGGCGGCGTTCTACACGGCGTTGCTGAACAACCAGCCGATGGGGTTCTATCATCCGGCCACCCTGGTCAAAGACGCACAGCGGCGTGGCGTGCGGTTCGCGCGGATCGATGTTCAGCACTCCGACTGGCCGTGCACCGTGGAACCTGATGGGGCGATCCGGCTCGGGCTGCGGTATGTCACCGGCCTCGGTGAGAAGCAGGGTCTGGCGATACAAACGGCAGGAGGCAGGAGGCAGGAGGCAGGAGGCAGGAGAGAGCCGCTGGTGTGTCCCAAATGCGGGTGCGATGACCCCTCGATGGTGGAGGTCGTGGATGGGACGACACCGCGAGCCAGGGGATTCTGCAGCACCTGTGCGGCCGATTGGTTGCTGGGAGAACAGGGCAACGCGCTCGTGGGAGTGGCGGGAC
>JASLOY010000615.1 GCA_030745255.1 Vicinamibacterales bacterium | reverse complement strand
AGCCAGAAGCTCAACGCCGTCGTTCCGGGATGTAGCGCCGGTCGACTGCAGCGGCGGCTTTCACCACGGGCTGCTAGGCGAACGGGGCGGCCTTGATGCGCACGCGCTCCGCCTGAATCGTCTTGTTCAACAGGCTGACGCAGGCATAGAGCGCACGAAGAGTCGGCACCTCGACGCCGGTCACCTCCGCCAACTCCACGACGACGCCCAGCATGCCATCGACCTCGAGGGGCTTCCCCGCCTCGACGTCCTGCAGCATCGAAGTCTTGTGCTTGCCGACCCCTTCGGCTCCAGCGATCCGTCGTTCCATCGGCACCCGGAACCGAGCGCCCAGCCGCTCGCCGATCGCCTGCGCCTCGGTCATCATGGTCGCGGCCAGCTCCCGTGTCTGCGTGAACTGACAGATGTCGACCAGGGTCGCGTGCGTGAGAGCGCTGATCGGGTTGAACGTCAGGTTTCCCCAGAGCTTCAGCCAGATCTCCGAGCGAATGTCGTCGAGGACGCGGGCCTTGAAGCCCGCCTGCTCGAACAGACTGGAGACCATCCGGACGCGCTCCGAATCGCTTCCGTCGAGCTCCCCGACCGGGAACCTGTTGCCCTCAATGTGCCGGACCACCCCCGGTTCGGCAATCGACGCGGCAGGGTAGGCGATACAGCCGATGAGCCGGTCCGGGTCAATTGCGTGGAAGAGCACACCGCCCGGGTCGACCGTCTCAACCACACGGCCGGCGTAGGACCCGCCCAGTTTCTGGAAGTACCACCACGGGATACCGTTTTGCAGCGTCACCAACACCGTGTCCGGCCCCAACAACACCGGCAGGTCGTCGACGACCGGGGTGATCTGATGCGCCTTGAGGGCGAGCAGCACAACGTCCTGCGCGTCGAGGTCAGCGATGCGGTCGGTGGCCTCGAGGTCGGTCGCGACGAGCTCCTGCTCTGCCTCGACCAGCTTCAACCCGTTGGCCCGGATCGCCGCCAGATGCGGACCGCGCGCGATCGCCGACACTTCATGCCCAGCACGCGCGAGCCGCACCGCCATGTACCCCCCGATAGCCCCCGCTCCAACTACGCACACCTTCATATCTCTGACCCGCAGGATGATGGCGAAGCCATCCGGCATCTGCTGACCTCTGACTTCTACCTTCTGACTTCTTGAAACATTCGCCCTCTTACACCGCCCCCTCCGCCTTGGCGGCGGCGATCGCGCCCTCGTCCATCCCGAGGATGTCGGTCAGGATCTCGTCGGTGTGCTCGCCGAGCAGGGGTGAACGCGTGACGTCGGCTGGCGAGTCCGACAGCTTGACCGGGTTCCCCACCGACAGATACGGGCCACGCGTGGGATGCTCGACCTCCACCACGGTCCCGGTCGCCCGCAGGGACGGCTCCTCGGCGAGCTCCTTCATCGACAGGACCGGTCCGCACGGCACGTTCAACGGGTTCAGGATTTCCATCACCTCGAACTTCGGTTTGGTCTTCGTCCACCGTTCAATCTCGTCGAACATCCGGTCGATCTTGGGCAGACGCGCGGCCGGCGTGTTCCAGTCGGGGTCGTCGAGCCAGTCCTCGTGCCCGATCGCCCGCGCCAGACCATCGAACGCCGCCGCCTGCGCGATGACGTAGATGTAGGCATCGGGGTCGGTCTCCCAGCCCAAGCACTTGACGATCCACCCGGGCTGACCGCCGCCGGAAGCATTGCCCGCCCGCGGCGTCGCCGCACCGAACGTACCGTTTGGATACTGCGGATACTCCTTCAGTGGCCCATGGGCCAATCGTTGCTGGTCCCGCAGCTTCACCCGGCAGAGGTTGAGGACGCTGTCCTGCATCGCGCAGACAACCCGCTGTCCCCGACCGGTCTTCTCGCGCTGGAAGAGCGCCGTCACAATGCCGAGCGCGAGATGCACTCCGGTGCCGGAGTCGCCGATCTGCGCGCCCGTGACCACCGGCGGGCCCTCGGGGAACCCGGTCGTGCTAGCGCCGCCACCGGTGCATTGGGCGACGTTTTCGTAAACCTTGCAGTCCTCGTAGGGGCCGGGGCCGAAGCCCTTGACCGACGCGTAGATGATGCGAGGGTTGATCTCCTGAATGCGCTCCCACGAGAAGCCCATCCGGTCGAGCGCGCCCGGCGCGAAGTTCTCCGCGATGACGTCGCACTCCGCGATGAGGCGGGTGAAGATAGCCTTGCCACTCTCGTGCTTGGTGTTCAGGGTGATGCTGCGCTTGTTGTGGTTCAGCATCGTGAAATACAGGCTATCGACGTCCGGGATGTCCCGTAGCTGA
>JASLOY010000614.1 GCA_030745255.1 Vicinamibacterales bacterium | reverse complement strand
GAAGCGAGCTGAGAGCGAAACGGCTCGAGAAGCTCGCCGGACACGAGAATCCGGCGAAGAAACTGCGGCAATACTTGAGCAAGGGTCGGACTGCCCAGGACAGGAGAATCGTCGGAGGAGCCCATCATGCGACTTTCAACAATAGCGGTCCGGGAGGTGAAGGGCCCCTCCTGTGCTGGATTCGTTACTTGCCCGTTCCTCCCGCTTCCCAGAATCGCCGACGGAACGCCCGGCTGGCGTTCGGTGTGACGGCGTCACCAACTCGGCCGTTGGAGGGTGCCAGAAAGACGGCGGAGATCCCGTTTTCATCGGCAAATCGCAGCCCCGCCTCGAGGCCCATGACGTAGAGCGCCGTCGACAGGACATCGGCGACCAGGGCGTCCTCGTGCCACACCGTGACCGATTCGGACCGATGCAGCGGGCGACCGGTTCGAGGGTCGAGCAGATGGGCAACCGTCCCTCCGTCGACCTCATGTGACCGCTCGGAGGCGCCGCTGGTGGCCAGCGAGCCGCCATCGAGGGCGACCTCAAAGGTGGTTTCGGCTCGCCGTGCCGGATGTGCAATGGCGACTGGCCAGGGGCCCGTCGGCAGAGTCCCGGACACGGCGATCTGGCCGCCCAGGTCGACCATCCACGCTGCGCCCGCGTCGGACTGCAGGAGCAGGCGCCGCAAGGCCACCCCTTTTCCAAATGCGCCGGCGTCGAGCGTGGCGTCCACCACGCGTGTCACCCGGCAGGTGGAGGCGTCGAAGTCGAAGTGCGCCAATCCCGTGACTGCCCGCGCCGCCGCTAACTCTTCCGGCGACGGATGGCGGCCAGACTCCCGGAGGCCCCACGCATCAGCCACAGCTCGAACCGCCGGGTCGAAGGCGCCCTCGGTGGCCTGATGCCACGTCGTCAGCTCACCCCAGAGCGCACAGATCGGTGCCGGCAGCTGAAACGGCTCGCCGACCGGTTGGCGATTCACCGTGCTCAGGACGCTATCGGTACGCCACGTGCTGAGCTCCGCCTCGGTCCGCTCCAGGCTCCGCACCATGCCCTCGAGTCGTCGCATCCCGGTGGCCCGATCGGTCGCGAGCAGCACCAGCGTGGCGCGGGTGCCCATCAGGTAGACGGTTCGTTCAACCAGGTCTGGCGTGGAGGCCAGGGTGACGGTGACTGCGGAGAGCGGCAGAAGAGCGAGCAGCGCGAACGCGATGGTGGCCGCGACTCTCATAAAGGGATGCGGGCCGCCCGACGGAAGGCGCCGGGCGAGATCGGCGACACCCGGTTCAGACGCCAACTGATCACCAGATGCACGCTGTAGCCGACGACGAAGATCAGGCTGGTCGAGACATGCGCCCAGACCATGGCCGACAGCCACGTCGGATTCGCCGCTACCTGGAGCAGATAGCCGGTCAGAGCCATCGTCGAAAAGCTGATGAAGGACATCCACCCGGTTCGACGATTGCCGACGTTCGGAGACACCAGCTTTTGCAGCGAATGGGACCGGAAGAGCATGCCGAAGAACGCAATGAAGATCGGCGCGGCCACGACATGCAGCGAGAGCACGGCGGGCTGCCACGGGTGATTGATGACGGCAAACGGGTCGGTGGCCGTCATGATGTATCTCATATAGAGATAGGCGACGCCGGTCACCGCCACGACACCGTGAAATACGTTAAACGCCCACTGCTCCCACCACTTCATCGCGTCACCTTCGTCGTTTCCAGGACCTTGTCGATGGCCAGCACCCGACGCACCGCCGCGTTGGCGGCATTCGCCGTCAATGTGGCACCGGCGATCGGCCGAATCGCCCGCTGCAACGCCAGTTCGTCGTCTAGTTGTCGCCGGTCGTATTGGCGCAACCACAGTTCAGACGCCAGATAGTCTGGCGGCTCGAGAAACGCCGTCACGTCAATCCGCCTGACGGCACCGTCTGCCTCGAGAGAAATGAGCAGGCTCTCGCGCTTGGTCCGCACGACGTGTGTGTCCACATACGCCCGGCCCATCACCGTGTCGCCCATGGTCGCGATGTAGCGGGCCACGAGACCGCTCTCGATCTCGACACCGGCGATCTCGCCAGCCGCCGCCATCTGCTGCTCGGTCAGAAACAGTCGCTCGGCCTCGACCACCGCGCCGGGAAACACGGCCGCAAGCGCCTCCTCGCGGGTCACCCGCCCACCCTGCTCGAGCAGGGTGACGCTCAAGCCGGCCTCGGCGAGGCGGAGCGCCGTGACGCTGCCACCAAACCCGGTTCCGATGATGACGACGTCGCTGTCCATGCCTGCACGCGAACTCACCCGC
>JASLOY010000613.1 GCA_030745255.1 Vicinamibacterales bacterium | reverse complement strand
GACAGGGGGCAATCTCGTCGGCCGCGTTCAACTACCCTGAGGTGACGCCGGAGAACCGCTACTACCCGACGGGCCGGCTCGACGACTTCCAGCGGCACAAGGTCCGTATCTGGGGCATCTACAACCTCGACCTCGGCACCGCCGGCGCGGTCGACCTCGGCGGCATCTGGCGCTACAACTCCGGGCGCGCCTACAGCATCCAGACCGACATCAGTGCCACCGCGACCCAGGAGGCGACCATCGAGGACCTCGGGTATATCGACGGCCCCTCTGCGCGCACGATCTTCTTCTCACGGGGTCGTGGGTCGGAGACGTGGGACGGCTACGGGCTGTTCGACCTCGCGGTCGACTACCACATCCCGGTCTGGGAGTCGCTGAGCCCGCGGATCAAGTTCGAGCTGTTCAACGCCTTCAACAACAACAAACAGATCGGCGGGAACACGAGCGTCGATGTCGATCCCGACAGCCCGGTCGACGAGTTCGGGATCCCGACCGGGTTCATCGAGGGGTCCAGGTTCGGGGAGGCGACTTCAGTCGACCACTTCCCGCAGTACATCGCGAACCTGGATGGCCTGCGAACCTTCCGGATGACGCTCGGGCTGAGGTTCTAGCGAGACTCCGCCTCAGACCACCCAGACGCCGTCGGCTCCCGCTTCGCGCTGGGCTACCATTCTGCAATTCTTCAATTCTTCAATGGCCCCGCTGCGCGGGGCCTAGACTCCCTGACCGGCACGAGAGCAAACAGAACGCGAACAGCAGTTGACTCACCAGTCCCGATTCGCACCACTCACGGAGTCTAGGGGCACACGCGGCTTCGATACCACCAGAGGTTGGGGGCGACGCCGGTCGGCATCGCCCTTTCCTTTCGGCTGAATAGCGCCAACCCGCTCATGACATCACCGGCGCGGATTTGCTTGACATCTGCGCCTGCCGGCTGCCACAATCGTGACCAGAACTGAATGAACGTTCATTCAGTTCTACGAGCGACATGCCCGCCACAGCCCCAGCCCGTCGCGCGCCGAGGTCGCAGCACACTGGCGACAAGCGCGATCTCATCCTCAAGGCCGCCACGAAGCTGTTCGCGCGCCGCGGCTTCTTCCATGCCCAGGTCGCCGACGTCGCGCGGGAGGCAGGCATCGCCGCCGGGACCGTCTATTTGTACTTTCAGAGCAAGGACGACCTGTTGGTCTCGATCTTCGAGCGCACAATGCACGAAGGGCTCGAGGCCGGACGCCAGGCACTGGCTGGCGTGAGCGACCCGGTCGAGCGGCTACGGCGGCTGGCCCAGGTCCATCTGCAACGTCTGGGGCAGGACCGCGACCTGGCCGTGGTGTTCCAGGTCGAGCTGCGGCAGTCGACCAAGTTCATGGAACGCTTCTCGTCCACGCTGCTCAAGGACTACCTGCACGCCATACGCGACGCGATAGCCGACGCCCAGACCGCTGGAGTATTTCGCCGCGACGTGAGCCCGACGTTCGCCGCCAAGATGCTCTATGGCGGATTGGACGAAATGGCGACCAACTGGATTCTCAGCCGGCGCCGCTACGCGCTTGCAGCCCAGGCCGACGAGGCGGTCGACCTGTTCGTCAACGGGATGAAGAGATGACGGGTGTCGCAGACGAGACGACTGGGGCATCGGTCAGACCGATCCGTTCCGTCGCGGTACTCGGCGCCGGCACGATGGGGGCCCAGATCGCAGCACACGTCGCAAACGCCGGGGTGTCGGTGCTGCTGCTCGATCTGGACAGGGCGACCGCCGCCACAGGTCTGAAACGAGCCACGTCGCTTCGACCGAACCCGTTTTTCCTACGCGACACTCCGGCGCGTGTCCGTGTCGGTGGCTTCGACCGGGACCTGGCTGGCATCGCCGCGTGCGACTGGATCGTCGAGGCGGTCATCGAACGGCTCGACGCCAAGCAGGCCCTGCTCGCGCAGGTGGAGACCCATCGCCGAGAAGACGCCATCGTCAGCTCGAACACCTCCGGCATTCCGATCGGTACGATCGCCGAAGGGCGGAGCGCCGCGTTTCGCCGGCACTGGCTGGGCACGCATTTCTTCAACCCGCCCCGCTACCTCCGCCTCGTCGAGATCATCCCGACCGGCGACACCGACCCGGCCGTGGTGACTGCGCTGTCGTCGTTCGTCGATCGGCAGCTCGGCAAAGGGGTGGTGGTCGCCAAGGACACCCCCAACTTCATCGCGAACCGGATCGGGCTCTTCGGCGTAATGCGTTTGCTGGAGCAGCTGGCGAGCGGAGCCTTCACCATCGAGGAGATCGACGCCATGAC
>JASLOY010000612.1 GCA_030745255.1 Vicinamibacterales bacterium | reverse complement strand
CAGGCTTCTTTCAGCAGGCTGTTGGTTTTCGGGCGGGGCATCCCGTGAGGGCCGGCGTCGCGGCTTCGGCTTGCCGGGGTCACAGCCCGCCTGGCTGCTCCCTCCTCGCGCCTTGCCAGCCGGGCGCCGCGCTCCGAAAACCGGCCCTTGTCACTCTGCACCTTGCCATGATCTTCAGAACGATCGGGGCATACCCAGCACGTGCTGGCCGATGAAGGACAAGATCAGGTTCGTCGAGATCGGCGCGGTCTGATACAACCGCGTCTCGCGGAACTTGCGCTCGACGTCGTATTCTTCTGCGAACCCGAAGCCGCCGTAGGTCTGCATGGTGACGTTGGCCGCCTCCCAGGAGGCGTCGGCCGCCAGCAGCTTGGCCATGTTCGCCTCAGCGCCGCACGGCTGACCGGCGTCGAAGAGCTCGGCCGCTCGGATACGCATGAGGTCGGCCGCTTCGACGTTGACGTGCGCCCGGGCGATTGGGAACTGAATGCCCTGGTTCTGACCAATCGGGCGTCCGAAGACGACCCGGTCGCTGGCATAACGGCAGGCCCGCTCGATGAACCAGCGCCCGTCCCCGACGCATTCGGCAGCGATCAGCACGCGCTCCGCGTTCAATCCGTCGAGCAGATACCGGAAGCCCTTCCCCTCCTCGCCGATCCGGTTCTCGACCGGCACCTCGAGGTTGTCGAAGAACACCTCGGTGGTCGCGTGGTTGATCATCGCGCGGATCGGACGCACGGTCATGCCGTTACCGACCGCCTTCTTGAGATCCACGAGCAGCACCGACAGCCCCTCGGTCTTCTTCTTCACGTCCTCGAGCGGCGTCGTGCGCGCCACGAGCAGCATCAGGTCAGAGTAGTCGACGCGTGAAATCCAGACTTTCTGCCCGTTCACCACGTAGCGGTCACCCTTCCGCACCGCCATCGTCTTCATCTGGGTCGTGTCGGTGCCGGTGGTCGGCTCGGTTACGCCAAACGCCTGCAGCCGCAGCTCGCCGCTCGCAATCTTCGGCAGATAGTGGCGTCGCTGCTCCTCGGACCCATGCCGGAGCAGGGTGCCCATGATGTACATCTGTGCGTGGCAGGCCGCCGAATTTCCACCCGACCGGTTGACCTCCTCCAGAATGATCGACGCCTCGGCGATGCCCAGCCCTGAGCCGCCGAGCTCATTGGGAATCAGCGCAGCCAGATAGCCCGCTTCGGTGAGCGTCTTGACGAACTCCTCCGGGTAGACCTCTTTGGCGTCCAGCTCCCGCCAGTAAGAGTCGGGAAACCGCGAGCACAGCTCGCGCACGGCGGTTCTCAGATCGGTGTGCAGCTCGGTCTTGGTCACGATGGGTCCGCTCGTTTCTCCCGGAAGCGAGTCAGTCTCGAGGGGGGATGTTGGAAATCAGATACTCGTCGACAGCGCCGCGCGCGGCGCCGCGTGAATTGATGGCCCGACGCGCAGAGACCCGGTGGACCCTGAGTCCGGCGGCGCGCGCGACCACGTTGTCCGCGTAGAGCGCCGTGACCTCAGGCGCCGTGGAGTTACTCAGCAGCACATGACACCCGCGTCGCGCCAGCTCGATCACGACCTGCTGGAGACGGCACTGGTCGTCTGACGAAAAGCCGCCCGGCGTGTAGGCGGTGAAAGACGACGTGGCGCTGAGGGGCGCATAGGGCGGGTCGAAGTAGATGAAATCGCCGGGCATCGCCCACTCGCACACCGACTCGAAGCGATCTTCGCGCACCTCGACGCCAGGTCGTGACAGCGCCGCCGAGACTACGCGCAGGTTGTCTGCGTCACAGATCCGCGGATTGGCGTAGCGGCCGGCCGGCACATTGAAGCCACCGGACGCATTGAGACGAAACAACCCGTTGAATCCGGTGCGGTTGAGATAGATCAGCATGGCGGCGAGCGCAGGGGTGTACTGCTCGCCCCACCGCGCGCCGGTGGCGCGCAGCCGCCGCCGGGCCGGATTGAAGCGCTCGTCCCGCACACGGTAGTAGCAAAGACGAGGATCGCTCCGATGCGCCGTCCTGAGCCGCCGTAGCCCCCGGATGACCCGCTCGGCCTCGCCGCGGACGGCCAGCCAGCACCCGATCAGGTCCGGGTTGTTGTCCATCAGCACGATGCGACGACCCTCGAGACGCCCTCGGTCGTGCAGGTCGAAGAACAACGCGCCGCTGCCGAGAAATGGCTCCGAGTAGGCTCCGAACCGCTGGGGATGGAAACGCGCCAGCTGAGGCAGCAGCTGCCGCTTGCCGCCGGCCCACTTCAGGAACGGGCGGATCGGGCTGGGTGTCGCCGTCGAC
>JASLOY010000611.1 GCA_030745255.1 Vicinamibacterales bacterium | reverse complement strand
AACTCCCCGCGCCCCTCCCCGCGTTCACCGAACTCGGTCAGGTAGCTCCCGGCGGCATCCAGAATGATCACGCGCGAATTGATCAGGCCGTCGGCAACCAGGACCCGCCCATCGGGCAGGAACGCGACATCTTGCGGCCCCCCCAAATGTGTCTCGTCGTCGCCGCTGACGTCTTTCTCGCCGAGCGTCATCAGCAGCTCGCTCCCGTCGTTCGAGAACACGAAGATCTGATGCCCTGTCTCGTGCACCACCCAGACGCGACGCTCGGGGTCGTAGGGGCTGATTCGAATCCGGTGCGGGCCGGGTCCATCCGACCCTTCGAACAGATGGTCCCACTGATCCCAGACCTCGATCAGATGCCCGTCGCCGTCGACGACGTAGATGCAGTTCTGCCAGGTGCGGCGATCCGCCTCCCGGAGCGCGTTGATCCCGATCGAGCCGACGAACCCGGAAAAGCCGGGCGGGACCGGATCGGGCAATCGCGTCTCGCCCCGCTGGACCACGAAGATGCGGTCGGGCGACTCGGGAAACACACCAGAGTTGCCCCCCCAGGCGAACCCGTCACCGGCAAACGGTGTCATCCACCCCTCGACGACCTCATACGGTGCCGGCCCAGTCGGCCCGAGGTCCTGAAGCGACGCGGGGGCGATGAGCAGGCCACCCACGACAACAGCCACGAGGGCAAGAACGGCATTGCGCATGAGTGTTCTCCTCTCGCACCAAGTCCTCGATGCGGGGCATGGTCAATGATTTCGGGCCTCCACCGCGACCCTCGGTGTGGGGCCAGCGAGGAGATTGCCGCTCATTCGCGCATGAGGTTACCATAGCAGTCTGGCGGGGCAGAAGGGGCATATAATCGGACCGCCGTCTGGTATCTCGCGCAGGTGCTCGCCTATCAGGCGGACCTGATGCGCATCATCGGCTTCATGATGGGGCACGAGACAAGCGACCGCGCCTATCCCGAGTGCGTAGTACCTGACGCCCGTCATGCGCTGTCACACCATGGCGGCGATAAGGTGTTGACCGAATCGTGGAAGCCTCAACTCCAGTGTAGGTGTCACGCTGATATCCGCGTGGCGGTGAGAGCATGCAGAGGAGACGCAACATGACCAAGCGGTTTCGCACGTGGTGTCTGTCTGGGTCGGCGGTGTTGCTGGCGATCGGCGCGGTGGCGATGCATCACACCGTAGGTGCCGCCGCCGACGACATCACCGGCGTCGTGACGAGTGCCGGCGGCGCCGAAGCGGGTGTCTGGGTAATCGCCGAGACGAGCGACTTCGATGCTTCGTTTCGGAAGATCGTGGTGACCGACGACGAGGGGCGCTTCCTGGTGCCCGATCTCCCCGCAGCCTCGTATGAGGTGTGGGTGCGGGGTTACGGACTGGTGGACTCCGACAAGGCGGCTGCCGAGCCGGGCGACAACCTCGGCCTGCAGGTTACGGCAGCCGCGACGCCGCGCGACGCCGCTCAGATCTACCCGGCCAACTATTGGTACTCGCTGCTCGAGGTGCCTCCCGCCAGCGACTTCCCCGGGACGGGACCGCGCGGTAACGGCATCGGCACCGCGATGAAGACCCAGGCCGACTGGATCGACCGACTGAAGGATGGCTGCCAGTTGTGTCATCAGCTTGGCAACTACGCGACGCGTGAGATGCCAATGCTGAATCTGGAGACCTTCGATTCGACCGCCGACGCATGGAACTATCGCCTTCAGGCCGGTGGAGCCGGACCGGCGATGGCCGCCGAAATCAACCGGATTGGCCGGCCGCGCGCCATCAAGCTGTACGCCGAGTGGACCGACCGGATTCGCGCCGGTGCGGTGCCGCCCGCGCCGCCGCGGCCGGAAGGAGTCGAGCGGAACGTCGTCTTGAGCATGTGGGGGTGGGGCCACCCCCAGGGGATGGTGCACGACAACGTTTCGACCGACAAGCGCAACCCCACGCTGTTCTCCGGTGGGCCCATCTACGGGGTAGGTGGAGCCGGTCTCGTCGTCACCGATATCCAGAGCCGCCGCTCCGTGCGGATGGATTTGCCGACCCGTGTCGAGCGGCCCCGTCGGGCCAACTCGTATCAGGGGTCGTCGACGGCGGTTCCGTCATTCTATTACGGGAACGAGTCGGCCGGCCTTGTCAGCCGGAGCGCCCACAATCCGATGATGGACGACAAGGGCCGCGTCTGGATTACGCAGTCGGTTCGGCCAAACGACGTGCCCAGCTGGTGTCTCGAGGGGTCGGACCACCCGTTCGCACAGTACTACCCGATCCAGCATCGTGCCGAGTCGCGTCAGCTCTCCTACTAC
>JASLOY010000610.1 GCA_030745255.1 Vicinamibacterales bacterium | reverse complement strand
AATGTGGCGTAACTGCGCGCCTCGAATGGCCCGAGCGACTCGGCCTCGAGCGCACCGAGGGCTCCGGCTTCGTCGCGCAACGTGAACTCGCGCACCAGACGGTCCACGTCGGCCGACGCACGCCGCGCGGCGGGACCGGATGGTGGCAACGTCGCCCGCAGCCGCACACGGGGCCCCTCGAGTCCTACCTCGCCGCCGGCCAGTGCATATGCGTCGGCCCAGTCGGCAAGCACCCGCGCGCGGCCGGCGATTGTCGTTTCGTCGGTCGGTGCCACGGCGACGTCCGACTGCAGCTGCTCGACCGCCGTCCGGAGATCGGGTTCGAGATAATCGCCGCCGTCTCCGAATGCGAACCCAGATGGGGCAGCAGGCGCGCAGGCCGTGGCCGTTACGAGCGTGCCCAGACAGAACATCAAGATACGGTGCGTCGCGTGAGGGGTCACAGGGGTCTCCGTGTCCGGCCGATCACAAGGGGCTCGCAAGGTTGGTGTCAGCCTATGGAGGACACCACGGTGTGTCAATCGAGCAGGTCGTCCGGGTCCCTCGAGCCTGCCGGGAGGCGCCAGTGGGCGTGGCGAGAACTGAGACTCTACGGCGTGTACGAGCGTGAAGATACTGCCAATCCTGACGGCTCGCCCATCAGCGAAGTGGCTGAATCCAAGGATCCCGGCTCCGGCACGTCTCCTGCTTTCGTTCCGGCTGAAAGGACGACGACCGACATGCCGCCACAGGACCCTGACCGTCCGTCACGCCGCCGCTACGCTCGACTTGTGCGCACGACGTTGAAGATTGACGACGACGTGCTGGAGGCGGCATGGTGTGTCGCCGCCGACGAGGGGGTTAGCGTCGGCGAGGTCATATCGCGTCTGGCCCGCCGCGGGCTCGAACCCCGACAGGGCGAGCGCACCCGAAGAAGGTCGCCAGTCGGCGGTCTCCTGGAACCGCGGGTCGTCGGGGAAGTGCGCGGCGTCACACCGTCAGGCCCGCAAGGCAAGGCCGAAGCATTGCCCGACTGATATGAGGTCAGGTGCTGCTCGCCGTAGCGCCAACGGTGCGAAGACGGCTACGATCCCCTTCGCGAAAGGAGTCCCATCGATGCCGCCCTCCTACACCCGGTTTTCCACGTCGATCCAGCCCGAAAGCGCCTTCACCGTGCTCGCCGTCGCCCGGCAGCTCATTGCCGCCGGGAAGGAGGTCATCGAGCTGGAGATCGGCGACAGCCCGTTTGCGACGCCGGTTGGAGCAGTCGAGGCAGGGATCCAGGCGATCCGTGACGGTCGCACGACCTATGGGCCTTCGGTGGGTCTGCCGGAGTTTCGCGCGGCGGCAGCTGCCTACGTCAATGAGGAACACGGTCTCGAGGTGACCGCTGACCACGTGGTCGCGGGACCGGGAGCAAAGACCTTCGAGCAGCTGTTCTGCGAGGCGTTTCTCGAGCCGGAAGACGCCGTACTGGTCTTCAGCCCGTACTTTCCGACCTATGCGGCGAACATCGCCAGGCGGGGTGCACGGATGGTGTTGTCAAGCCTGCGCGCGTCGCACGCGTTCCGGCCCAATCTCGGTGATGTGCGGCGGTTTCTCGATGAAGACCCCAGGGCCAAGGCGGTCTTCCTGAACAGTCCCCACAACCCGACCGGCGGTGTGGCGACCGGGGACGACCTGCGCGAGCTCGCCGACCTGGTGCGGGGACGTGACGTGGCTGTCTTCAGCGACGAGCCGTACGACTGCATGGTATGGGACGGTAGGCACCAGTCGCTGCTGGCGCAGCCGGGTATGCTCGAGCAGACGGTCGCCGCCTATACCTTCAGCAAATCCTTCAGCATGAGCGGTTGGAGACTCGGGTATGCGGTGTCGAGCCCCGAGACGGTACAGGTGTTCGACCTGCTGACCAACACGGCGTTGTCGTGCGTGGCGCCGTTTACACAGCTCGCTGGTGTCGGCGCGCTCCTGCACGACCGGCAGTACCGGGACGACCGGATGCGGGAATTTCACCGCAAGGTCGAGCTGTTGGTGCGAGGCGTGAACACGATTGACGGCGTCCGCTGTCTCATGCCGGGCGGAACTTTCTATGTGTTCCCGTCGGTGGCGGAAATCTGCAACCGGCACGGCATCTCGTCACACGGGTTGGCGATGTATCTGCTGGAAGGGGCCGACGAGCGACGCGGCGTCGCCTGTTTGGGTGGGGAATGCTTCGGGGCCGCCGGCGCAGGGTTCCTGCGGCTGAGCTGCGCGCAGCCGGATGATCGGTTGACCGCGGCCGTCTCGTTCATCGCTACGGCAACGACCCGGGGCGACCGGATTACT
>JASLOY010000060.1 GCA_030745255.1 Vicinamibacterales bacterium | reverse complement strand
TGGCGGTCCGACTCGTCGTACCTTGATCGAGCAGTTGGCCAGCCAGCGCCGCGACGCCGTTCTTGCCCTCGGGGTCAGACGCCGCGCCCGCACCGATCATCAACCTCAGGTTGACCGCCGGCTGCTCATCGTGCATCACCACCACGACCTGGAGTCCGTTGGCCAGCGTACGGATCTCGTAAGGCGGAAAGGTCGCCTCACGCGGCGGCAACGGCGGAGGCGGGCTCTCCCGTGGCCACTCGACCGGCCGCTGTGCCGCCGACGGCGCGGCACCGGCCAGCAGCGCCACGCACATGAGCACAGCGACCCAGACTCCTCGACGGCTCACTGGTCGCCACCTGGTCTGAGGAACGACCGACCCGCCGGTGCCGGTGGCAGGATCTCGAGCACCATCCGGTTCTCCTCGGTGAAGTAGGTCTGGGCGACCCGACGCACATCCTCCTTGGTGACGTTCATAAACGTGTCGAACTCGGCGTCGGCGGTCGTGATGTCGTCGTGGATCACCGCGGCGTGGGACAGATGCGACGCTTTGTCTTCGACCGTCGAACGCCCGAAGACATAGTCGCGCGCAAACTGGTTCTTGGCCCGCAGGAGCTCCCGGTCGCTGATGAGCTCCGTTTTCAGCCGGTCCAGCTCCCCGACGAGCGCCGTCTCCGACTCAGCGGTTGTGCGCCCAGGCTGCACAATCGAGACCGCATAGAACAAGTTCGGGTCCTCGATGATGTTCCCGGCGCCAAACGCCGACACGGCAAGCTGCTCGTCGTACACCAACCGCCGGAAGATCCTCGAGCTCTGCCCGTCGGACAACACCTTCGCCGCGATGTGCAGCGGGTAGGCATCGGGGTGGCCGTCGTAGGTGATGTGATGCGCCACGATCACCGCCGGCAACGGCCAGTTCTCGTTTTCGGTAATCGTGACCCGCCGCTCGCCGGTCTGAGGCGGCTCGCGCGGGATGTCGCGAGGCACGGGACGCTTGGCCCGCGGCACGCGGTCGAAGTATTGCTTGACCAGCGCGAGCGCATCGGCCGATTCGAAGTCGCCCACCAGCACGAGGGTCGCGTTGGCTGGCACGTAGTAGGTGTCGAAAAATTCCTGGACATCCTCGACCGACGCCGCCTCGAGGTCCTCCATGCTCCCGATCGGAGTGTGCTTGTAGGGGTGCACCGCGAAAGCCTGGTCATACATGATCTCGGTCAGCAACCCGAACGGCGTGTCCTCGTATCGCCACCGGCGCTCTTCCTTGACCACTTGCCGTTCCGCCTCGAACGTCGCCCGGTCGATACGCAGCGTCGCCATCCGGTCCGCCTCGAGCCACAACACGAGCGGCAAATACTGCGCTGGGACCGTCTCGAGAAACGTCGTCGTGTCTTCGCTCGTAAAGGCGTTGCCCTCGCCCCCCACCCTAGAAACCAGCGTCAGATGCGAGTCCGGCAGCACGTTGAGCGACCCCTTGAACATCATGTGCTCGAAGAGATGCGCGAAGCCGGTTCGCCCCGGCCGCTCGTTCTTCGATCCGACCCGATAGACGAGCTGCAGATGGACGATCGGCGTGGAGTGGTCCTCGGACAAAATCACCGTCAGACCGTTGTCCAAGGTATGGAGCTGATAATCGAGCTTGGGCGGCCGGACGGCCGTCTGGACCGTCGTCGACGTGACGATCATCCCGACGGCCGCCGCAACGGGAGCCAGCCAACTCAGGCGGCTCCCAGGGACAGCTCTCGGTATCTTGCGACACATGGCCGAATTATGGCACAACCCGGGCTGCGCTGAGCCGGCTGCCGACACCGTCGGCGAAGTCATGGGATTGTTGTGCCTTGTGCCTTGTGCCTTCTGCCTTCTTTGAACTGCCTTTACGGGCTGAGAAACCGGAAACCCAGCATCGTGAACGTCGTCGGCTCCAGGTCGAACGGATTGGCATCGATGCGACGTTCCCGGGCGAGAAAGACCTCGCCAAACCCTGCCCCGCCTGGAAAACGGGCTCCGATCTCGAACCGCCCGCCAACCTGCTGGTCCCGTCCGCGATCGGTTTTGTCGACAGACACCAGGGTCAGCTCTCCGCCCACCATCAACGACACCCGAGTGTGGAGGGCGCGAAGCGCCTGGACGCTCCCACCGATTTCAGCGGTGTAGTCGACAAACGAACGCTGAATCGTCTTGAGCGCCCGATACCCGACATTCAGATCCCAGGATCGAAGCTGCATCGGCGCGGTGTACTGGACACCGAGCATGTTCCAGGCGACGGCAAACTCCTTGTCACGGTCGCTCAGGTGGCGAGAGACGTGGTGAAAGGTGGCCCCGAGCTCAGAGTCTCCCGCGCCGGTCCGCCACCACGTCGAGAGGTCGACCATGTAGTTGGCCTGATTCGGATCGATCGCCCGCAACTGCTCGCCGACGATACTCTCGAAATTCACGAGCACATTGCCTCTGACATACTGGAGGTCGAATACATCCATGTCGCCTCCGAAATCGGTATCCCAGACAAAGTTGTCGTCGTTCGAGACCAGCCGCAGGGCATTGAGATGAAACCGATAGCTGGTCAGAAAGCCGAGGGTCGCCTGTGTCTGGCGCGCGGTCGAGGCGGCGCTGCTGGTCTGGGCGAATGCGGACATCGGCGGGGCGACAACACAGAGCGAGACGAGGCCGACAAACGTAACGATTCGAAGCATCGGTATGGCTGGTAAAGGATGCGGGCCTGACACCGGAGCGAGCGACAGGCTACAGGTGTCAGGACGGACCAATCGAGAACCGGCGAAGCCCTCAGGTTTCTCCTGGCTCCTGACTCCTGTCTCCTGTCTCCTCGGCGCGTTCATCGGTCGCCCCCTCGAACTCGGCGAGACGACGCTCGACGTCGGCGACCCGTTTGCGCAGCGCCGGGAGCAGCTTGAACGACGCAGACGCTCTGCGCCAGGCCAGCTTGTCGATGGCGGGCAGGCCCGAGACGAACAACCCGGCCGGCTCGGCGTCGTGGGCCAGAATCACGGCCGACGCCAAGGTCGAACGCAACGCCGTCGCGAATCGGGGATTGGCGAAAAAGGTAGGGTCGCCGGCTTGCGCGGTGTCGACACCGGCCACACGATGGATCTCAACTCCACCATCGCCCTCGAGCCGACACTCGAGGCGCGCCGCCGCTTCACGGAGCTTCAAACCGGCGCAGTATATCACGCGGCGATCCTTCAGCCCGCCCTGCTGGCCCGTGTGGCTCTGCCGGTCATGGCGGGTCCGTCGCCGTGCGCTCGACGAACGTAGCCAGTTGATCGAGGCCCAATTCGCCGGCCAACGCCCGAAGCCGCGGACGGCGATCGGCAGGTGGTAGCCCCAGGGCCCCGCGTACCGCTGCGAGTGGCTCACTGGACCGCGTGGACCACTCGACCCCGGAGACCCCTTGGCGCGCTCCCCGAAAGGCCATCCAGTGTCCGGCCATCTTGGCGACGAAATACCAGGAGATGAGATTGGGTCCCGGCACGAAGAAGAAGAGCGGCCCGAACACCAGGACCCCGACACCATCGACCACCATCCAGAAGCGATGATGGTCGATATCTCGTTGCAGGGTGGCGCGGGCAATCGAGAGCGCACGACCGGATTCGAGGTCGTCGGGGTGGACGAGGACCCCGGCTTCCTGATGGCGCAGTCGCCAGAGTAGACGCTGCTCGGCGACCCATTCTGCCATCCCTCGCACGAGCCCCGCGCGCAATCGCGCCATCCAGCTATCCGGGCGATCGCTTGCGCCGCCCCGGCGGGTCGCGCGACGGTCTCGCCGCTCTTCCTGCTCGGCCGCCATCGCCTCCCGAAGACGACGGAGCATCCGTCCCGCCACGCCGGTACGCTTTGGCTGGTCTGGCTCACTCGGCTCGCAATAGAGCTCGTAACGGGTCTCCCCCACCGGAACCAGAAACACCTCCATCAGTCAGCGGCTCCCCTGCTGTCGTAGGACACCGATCGCGTCGGGTCGTGTCGGCTGGTCACGCCCGCCCACTCTCCTGTACCATCGAGGCCGTCCATGACCATGTGGCGCGCCACCCGATTCGCCGTCGTCGTCGGTCTGCTTGCACCGTCCGCGGCGGCAGCCCAGTCCTCGGCGCCCGTCGAGCTGGTGGTTCGCGTGTTTGACGCGCTCGAGGAAGTCACGGCGGACTGCCAAATCGCGCTCTACACCGCAGACACGCGTGAGGCGCCGCTCGTGCCTGATCTGCGTCCCGGCACGGGTCATTACATCAGTGTCGAGCCCGGCCTGTACGATCTCCAGATCACGCGACACGGCCCAACCGACACAGCGGCGATCGCGTGGGCCGACCACCTGTCAGTGCTCAGATACCCCGACGACGGAGGGACACACGTCGAGGTCATCAATCTGCAGCCGGCGTTCGGCGCGCTGGTTGTGCGGCCGCCGGCCGTCTGGCTCGACACGGACCGGGAGTGGAGCGTCAGCGCGTTTCTGCATGGCGGCGTAGGGCGCGCCGGTTTCGAATCGCGGGGCGGCACCCACCACCAGCTGTTCATTCTCCCGACCGGACACTACGACCTGGTCGCCAGTCTCGGCTCGACCGAGCTCACGGCGACCGACGTCGAAGTGCCGGCGCAGCGCACGCGACTGAAGTTGTTGGAACTGCCGTAGGGGTCGGGCGCCGGAGACTGGCCGTCCCCGGCGCCCGGAATGCACCAGCCCGTTCACCCGGGCTGATTCTGGCTATCTGGCCAACGGATCAGGCCGGAGCTGGAAGTGGACGATCTTGCTCTTGGTGCCCTTCCCACCCTCGGTATGCCAGATGTAGTTCGACCCGTAGTTGGCCCAGAGCCCTCGGCCTTTCCAGCCTGTGTTCGGATCATCGATGCGCCCGTCGAGACCGCGGGAGTAAAACGCCATCGGGTACGGCACACGCAGGACGACCCACTCGCCGCTCTCCGGGTCCAGCGCTAGCAGCGAGTCAGAGGTCGACCCGTTGGCGACCGGGACATTCTCGCCCATCCCCAGCGTGTTGAACTGGTCGACCCAGCTGTAATAGTGAAAGTCGGCGCCAACGTTACCCTCGACGCCACGCATCCTCGGACCCGGCATCGGATACAGCGTCCATCCCTCGGGACAATGCTGTCCGGTCGCGGTCCGCCCATTCGTGACGGCGCACTTGGTACGGTCGAAGCTGGCCATATGGCTGCTCCCCGAGAGTGCCGCCCAGATGACGCCGTTGCGGTCGACATCGATGCCGCGCGGCGCGAACCCGGTGTCCATCGGGTCGTTGGCCGAATTCTCGATCGACGGTGGCTCGTACATCTCAGCGATGCACGTCTCTGGCGGATTGTCCCCTCGGTCGAGTCGCACGATCGCCCCCGGAAACGGCCCCGTCCGGCTGATCCACACCGAGTCGTCTGTCGGACTCGCGATGATGCCGTAGCCGAATCCGGCCACGCGGGTGTCGAGCGCCGAGTCCGGGTTTTCGGCCCGCGGCTCGTTCCACGGCCTGGTGATTTCGCCGTCACCGTTGGTGTCGAGCACCGTCGGGCACCAGCCCTGTGAGAACTGCTCGTCGCCGGTCTCGTCGAAGACCCGCGTGTTGATCCACCCGATCACGTTGCCGTCACCGCTGAACCAGAGCGTGTCGTCCGCATCTTCACCGAACTGCAGGTGGTGGGTGCCAAAGCAGGTGTCGACCAGCACGAACCGCTCGCGGGCCGGGTCGTAATACGACGCATGGCGACCGGTCCGGCCAGTTGGGTAGTACTGCGCGTAAATGTTGTCGGATCCGTCGCGGCACCAGTCGGGATTCTGGAACTGCCGAACCGTCGAGGTCATCCAGACACGGCCCTTCTGGTCCAACATCGGATTGTGTGGGTCGGACCGCTCATTCGCGCCGACGCCCCACAGCTCCTCTTCGCCCCAGTAATAGGACGGCACCTGGACGTCTGGGAACCGGGTCGGCATCGTTTCGGGGTCTGGCCGCACGGGAATCGTCAGCTCGGTCGCCGAGTTGGCGATCGGGTCCACCATCGTGATGCTGCCGTGCCCGGCCGACACGCCGTAGACCGGCCCGCCGCCATTCACCTGCGGGTTGCGCTTGTCGGTGGCGATCTCGTCGTGAATGAACGAGGTCTCCGTCCCCCAATCCCACAACGTGACCACGACGTTCTGCTCGACGCCGTCGGGACGCGGCGGCGCTTCGGGCACGGCGCCGGATGCGATGCGGTCGGTCCAATCGGCGAACATCTCGAGCGCCGGCTCGCGGCCAAACCGGTTCATCGCGTTGCTCATCTGGTTGCCACGCTGTCCGGTCTGCACCCGGTGGTCCCAGGCGGCGACCGTCGAGTCGAACTCGTCGCGGTGCTGCACGACACGGGTGGCGTCATTCCCGAGCTGGTGACAAAGCTGGCACCCCTGCTTCATGTTGTCTACCCAGTGGGCCTGGGTGCGCATGCCGGGGTTGATGCCGTTCCCGCCGTTCCCTGTGCCGGGGAACTCACTGGCCGCCGGTGGTTCGATGAGCGAATACCAGTAGTTGCCGGGATAGTACTGGGCGGCGGCGCGCGGCGACGGCGCGACCACCGCTTCGAGCGCCACGTCCTCCTGCCCCGTCGACAACTTGACCTTCTCGGAGTCGACCAGGCCGTAGCCTCTGACCCAGACGTCATAGGTCGCATCGGGCATCTGCGGCAGGACGAACCGGCCACGATCGTCGGTCACCACGACCTTCGCGAACTTCGTATCGAGCTCTTCCGTCTCTGCGATGACCCAGACGCCGGCTTCGGGGCCGTTGTCACTGGTCACGGACCCGGCGATGACCCCGTCGGGCATCGACGCGCCTTGACGAGCGGACGTGGTCGCGGTCCCTCCGGCAACGCCGAGCGCCAACAGCAGCATCGGCACGAGCGTGTAACGCTGGCTGATTGCGGTGCGCATTTCCTCTGTCCTCCCCTCCGCACGACGACCGTTCTGTGCGGCTCTCCTGAGCAATGGATGCGGTATCCGCGCACACTGTACCCGAGGTGCCCGGAAGGGGTCAACGACCGAGGCGGTTCTCGGATATGACGGGTATCACTTGGCGAGCGGGGCTCACTTCGATAAGATCTGGGGCCTGTCTGCACGGCGGTGCCCGCCTCCTCCACGGCACAGCGCTATATAGATGATCTGGATCTGGACGAGATGAGCGTGGACCCGACGAGCGCCCGACCGGCCCGTATTGCCCTGCTTTGCGCCATCGCGATGCTGCTCGGCGCAGGGGCGTTCTCGATCTTCAGCGCTCAGGAGCCTGAACCGGGCGAAACGGCGGCCGCGGAACTGGAAGATGCTCCGACCGGCGTGGCGGACCCCACTGCGCAGCCGATTGAGTTCAGCCACGCGCACCACGTGACCGAGATCGGCATCGACTGCCAATTCTGCCACGCCTACGCGCGACGCGGGCCAATCGCCGGCATCCCGTCCGTCCGGCGCTGTGCCGGCTGTCACCAGAGCGTGTTGAGCGAGGAACCAGAGGTTCTGAAAGTGCTCGAGTACTTTGAGAACGGGGAGCCGATTCCGTGGGTACGGGTGCACGACCTCCCGGACCACGTGCGGTTCACGCACAAGTCGCACCTCCGCGCCGGGGTAGAGTGCGCGGACTGTCACGGCAGGGTCGAGGAAATGGAGGCGGCCGTGCAGGTCGAGTCGCTCAGCATGGGCTGGTGCCTGAGCTGTCACCAAGAGCGTGACGTGACGCCGGACTGTTTGGTGTGCCATCACTAGAGGCGCGCAGTATCACGTGCGTGCGGCATCGCGGGTCTGAGGAACCGTGGCTGCGTCAGGTGCAGGAGATGAAGAGTCGGTGAGCCGGGGCAAATCATCGCTGGTCGAGGTGGTCGAGCGTCGCACGTTCCTCAAGGTGCTGGGGAGCGCCGGCCCGGCGGCGGCGATTGCCGCCTGCTCGCCCGTGCCACCCGAGAAGATCATCCCGTTCGTGATTCCGCCCGAGGATGTCATCCCCGGGGTCGCCACCTGGTATGCCAGCGTGTGCGACGAGTGTCCGGCCGGCTGCGGCACCCTAGTGCGCACCCGCGAAGGTCGGGCGGTCAAGGTCGAGGGCAACCCCGAGCACCCGGTCAACCGGGGCGGATTGTGCATCCGGGGCCAGTCGTCGCTGCAGGGGCTCTACAACCCGGACCGGATCACCGGGCCGCAGCGCCGCCGTGTCACCAATGAGGCCGCCGGGCAGAGCGTGCTTGAGCCGGTGCCCTGGGATGAGGCGCAGCAGCAGCTCGTCGACCGGCTGCAGACGCTCCGTGACGCCGGCCGCGGCGACCGGGTCGCGCTCGTCACCCCTCCGCTGACCGGCACGATGGCGACCCTGGTTTCCACCTGGGCGGACGTCCTGGGCGCGCGCTGGGTGCGCTACGAGCCGTTTGCCTATGAGGCGATTCGCGCCGCCAATCGGCTGGTCTTCGGACGCGCCGAGCTTCCCCATTTCGACTTTGCCACCGCCGACCTGGTGGTCTCTTTTGGCGCCGACTTTCTCGAGACGTTCGGCTCGCCGGTCGGGTACGCCCGTGACCACGCTGGTCAACGACGTGTCCGGGACTCAGAAAAGGCCCGGTTCGTCCAGATCGAACCGCGCCTCTCGATGACCGGTAGCAATGCCGACACCTGGTACCCCGTGCCCCCGGAAACCGAGGGACTGGTCGCCGCCGCGATGATACAGACCATCGTTGGCGAGCAACGAACCCAAGGGGTGCCTGACGACCAGATAGAACAAATAGCCGGTCTGGTCGCGGGCGCATCGCCCGAAGAGGTCGCGGGCGTCGCCGGTATTCCGGCCGACACCATTCGCGAGCTGGCGCGCGCCTTCTCCGACCCCACGTTGGGCCCAGGCCGCACACTGGCGGTCGGCGGCGGCGTTAGCGTCTCCGGCTCGAACGCCACCGCGTCGCACTTGGCGGTCACCCTGCTGAACCTGGTCGCGGGCAACATCGGCGCGACCGTCGACTTTGACGCGGCCTCGACGCTCGATACAGCGACCTACGCAGAAATGCGGGCGCTAGGCGACGCGATGCGGTCAGGCGAGATTGAGCTGGCGATCATCCACAACGTCAACCCGGTCTTCACGATGCCGAGAGCCGCCGACTTCGGGGGCGCGCTGGCGCAAGTGCCGTTCGTCGCCGGGCTGTCGAGCCTGCCGGACGAGACGACCGCACAGGCCGACCTGATACTCCCCACCCACACCGCACTCGAAGCGTGGGGAGACAGCAATCCCCGTCACGGTGTGCATGGCCTGGTCCAGCCGGTGATGCAGCCGGTCTTCGACACCCGGCATGTCGGCGAGGTGTTGGCCGAAGTCGGACGGGCGCTGGGTGACGAGCCGGCGGCCGCGCTGCCGCGGCGTGGGTTCTACCGCTTTCTGCGGGACGAGTGGGAGCAGCTGCAGCCGGCGCCCGAACCGGACCCCGACGCCGAGGAACCGGTCGCACCCGATTTCGAGCCGTTCTGGGCGAACGCCCTCCGACGGGGCGGCATAACCCTGCCGGTAGAACCGGCCCCCCTCGAAGTGAGCCCGGCGGTTTTCGACAGAGATCTGGTCGGCGATCTGACCCCGGCGTCGTCCGCCCGGGCCTACATGCTGGTGACCTACCCCTCGCTGCACTTCTACGACGGCCGCGGCGCCAACCGCCCGTGGCTCCAGGAGATTCCGGAGCCGCTGCTCAAGACGACCTGGGGCACCGGGGTCGAGATGACCTCGGACACTGCACGCGCTCTCGGCGCCGAGGAAGGTCGCCTGGTCGCGATCGAGTCCGACCACGGTCAGGTCGACGCGAGCGTCATCATCAACCCGCATCTGGCAGACGGCGTGGTCGCGATCGCCATAGGACAGGGGCACACCAACTTCGGACGCTACGCCACCGGCCGCGGAGTGAACCCGATCGCCCTGCTCGACCCAGAACCGGAGGCCGCCTCGGGCGGCGTGCGGTGGCTCGGCACCGGTGTGGACATCACCCCGCGTGAGTTGGAGCGCCCAATCCCGCGGCTCCAGTACACCTTCGACCAGAACGGACGCGAGCTGGCGCAATCGGTGTCGCTGGCGACCCTGGCCGCCGGAGAGGCGCCCGCCGAGGAGCACCACTTCAGCCTGTACCCGGAGCACGACCATCCGGTGCATGACTGGGGGATGGCGATCGACCTGGACGCCTGCACCGGGTGCAACGCCTGTGTGGCCGCCTGTTATGCCGAGAACAACATCCCGGTCATGGGCGCCGACCGGATGCGCCGCGGCCGCACGATGTCGTGGCTGCGGATCGAGCGGTTCGTCGAACCCGGCGCGGGGGACGCGGGACCGGACACCCGGTTTCTGCCGATGCTGTGCCAGCAGTGCGACCACGCGCCGTGTGAGGTGGTGTGTCCGGTCTACGCGACCTATCACACCGACGAGGGGTTGAACGCGCAGATCTACAATCGCTGCGTCGGCACCCGCTACTGCGCGAACAACTGTCCCTACAAGGTCCGCCGGTTCAACTGGTTCATGCCGGAGTTCGACGCGCCGCTGCCGCTGCAGCTGAACCCGGACGTCACCGGCCGAAGTGACGGGGTGATGGAGAAATGCACCTTCTGTGTGCAACGCATCTATGACGGGAAGGACGTCGCACGGGACGAGAATCGCCCGGTGCGGGACGGCGACGTGCTTCCGGCGTGCGCGCAGAGCTGCCCGGCGCAGGCGATCGTCTTCGGCGACACGAACGACCCCGAGAGCCGGGTATCGCAGCTCTCGAACGATGCACGCGCGTATCACGTGCTGAGCGTAATGAACACCCGGCCGGCGGTCACGTATCTGAAGAAGGTCACGCAGGCATGAGCTTCGCTAAGGTCAACGACGACATCCTGCGGACACTGCGACCGCCGGGCGGGTTGTACTTCATCGGGCTTGCCCTGGCGATGGTCGCCTTCTCGGTCGGAGTGGTGGCGTTTCTGCACCAGGCCCGGACCGGCATGGGGGTGGCCGGCTACGAGCATCCGATCCTCTGGGGCATCTACATCACCAACTTCGTGTTCTGGGTCGGCATCGCGCACTCCGGCACGCTGATCTCGGCGGTCCTGTTTCTCTTCCGGGCCAAGTGGCGCACGGCGGTGGCGCGCGCGGCCGAGGCGATGACGGTGTTCGCGGTCATGACCGCGGGGTTGTTTCCGATTATCCACATCGGCCGCCCGTGGTTCTTCTACTGGCTGTTCCCGTACCCGAACCAGCGGGAGCTCTGGGTGAACTTCCGGTCGCCGCTGGTCTGGGATGTCTTCGCCATCAGCACCTACCTGACGGTGAGCGCGATGTTCCTGTATCTCGGTCTGATGCCGGACATCGCCGCCGCGCGGGACAAGATCACGGACTGGCGCCGACACATCTACCGCGTGCTCTCGTTTGGCTGGCTCGGCACTGACCGGCAGTGGCGACACCACACCGCGTTGTACGGCTTCTTCGCCGCGCTGGCGACCCCGCTCGTCGTCTCGGTCCACAGCGTCGTGTCCTGGGACTTCGCGACGTCGATCCTGCCGGGGTGGCACAGCACGATCTTCGCGCCGTACTTCGTCGCCGGAGCCATCTTCTCGGGGCTCGCGATGGTGATCACCCTGCTGGTGCCGATGCGGCGGATCTTGAAGCTGGAGAGCTACATCACGGTGCATCACTTCGAGAACCTCTCGAAGCTGATGCTGACCACCTCGCTCATCGTGGGCT